>JAEUNN010000811.1 GCA_016791085.1 Rhodocyclaceae bacterium
GCATGCGGCAAATGCACGGTGGCAAGGAATACGACTCGGCGTTCGGCCAGCGCATGCGCGGCAGCGGGCCGTTCGCCGATCTGCTGGCGCAGCGTTTCCGCCTTGCCGCGGCACGGCTGGGGCTGGACAAGCGTGTCGCCGACCTGGACGTGACGCAATTCCGCCCGCCGCGCGCGGCGGGCCCGCAAATGGAACTGTTCTGACTAGCCCGGGCTGGCGGCGCTGCCGGCGGCCTTGTCGCGTTTGGGCGGGTCGGGCCCAAGCAGCGCACGGTAGGCGTGCCAGGAGGCGTGACCCAGCGCCGGCACCAGGATTACCAGACCCAGCATGAGCGTGAGGAAGCCCACGATCGTGATGGCCGCGATCAGGAAACCCCAGAACACCATGACCGGCACGTTCTTGCTGACCGTGGCGAAACTTACGATCATGGCCGAAATCGCGTCGGTATTGCGATCCAGCATCATGGGCATGGCGACCACGCTGAAGGTGAATACCAGGGCCGCGAAAAACAGGCCGCAGGCCGTGAATATCACCACGAATTCGAGCAGGTCGAAATCCTGGAAGGTGAATAGCTGTACGACCATCTCTTCGATGGGCGGCATGCGGTCGGGAAAGAACAGGGCTGCGATCACCACCGAGGCGCGCGCCCATACCAGCATGATGACCGCCAGTACCGCCGCGAACAGACCTATGTTGCCGAGATTGCGGCGCCAGGCGGTCAGCGTGGGCGGCAGGCCGCGCTGGCCGAATTCGCGGCGCCGGCTGGATTCGTACAGGCCCAGACACAGGAAAGGCCCGAGCAGCAGGAAGCCGCTCAACAGGCCGGCGAAATATTCCACCGCATAGCGCAGCACGACCGCCAGTACCAGACCCAGCACGGCGAAACACATGCCGTAGAAGGTGCTGGTGGTGGGGTCCCAGCGGAAATCGCGCCAGCCCAGGCGCAGCCATTGCAGGGGCGCCGTCATGGGCACGTTGTAGATGGGCGGGAATACCGTTACTGCCGGTTCGACCGGGACCGGAGAAACTTTGGGTTTGTCTTCCGCGGGCGGAGTTGGCTGCTTCAAATTGCCTCCAGAAATTTCGGTTGCGCCCGTCTTGGCGGGCTATGCACAGTATCGCACCGACCGCGCGCGGGCGGCAATCGCGCGCACGCGCACGGCTCAGGCGGCCGCCGGGCGCGGCGCCAGCGCGGTGGCGAGAAAGCTTTTGAGCGCGTCCAGCACGCGGTCCGGCTGTTCGGCCATCATGGCGTGGCCGGCGCCGTCCAGCACCACGCTGTGCGCGCCGGCTATGCGCTGCGCCAATTCGCGGCCCGCGCGCGGCGGCGTCATCTGGTCGCGTGCGCCCATGACAACCAGCGTGGCGCAGCGCACCAGGCTTGCCGCGGCGCTGCCGTCGTAGTCGTGGCAGGCCGCCAGATCGGCCGCCAGGTTGGATGCCGCGCCGCGCTGCATGAGACGCAGGTTGGCGCCCAACATCCACATGCCGGGCGCGCTATTGCCGCCCAGCAGTCCGCGCGCGTGCGACCACAGGTTGATCATGCGCATGGCGCGCGGCGGGTCGCCGGTCATGGCTTCGCGCAGCACATCGGATACCGGCATGAGAGGGGACGAACCCAGCAGCGCCAGCGCGCTCGCGCGTTCCGGGTAGCGCGCGGCAATTTCCAGCGCTGCCAGCGAGCCCATGCTGTGGCCCACCAGCGCCGCCCGCGCGATGCCCAGACGATCCAGCAATTGCACCGCCCAGGCGGCGATATCGGGTATGGATTGCAGCGGCCGGCCTTGCGACCGGTTGTGGCCGGGCAAATCCGGCGCCAGCACGCAATAGCCGTGATGCGCCAGATAGCGCGACTGCAGGGCCCAACAACTATGGTCCTGCTGTGCGCCGTGCAGGAACAGCACGGCCGGAGCTGCCGCGTCGGGCACGCGACCGCCGCCATAAACGTAGGTGGCGCTGCCTTGTACGTCGATCTGCACGCCTAGGCCTTGCTCGCGGCGTAGAGCGCGCGGTTCAAATCTTCGATGAGGTCGTCCGGGTCTTCCAGGCCCACCGACAGGCGTACCGTGCCTTCGCCTATGCCGGCCGCAGCGAGTGCTTCGGCCGACATGCGGAAATGCGTGGTGCTGGCCGGGTGGATGACCAGCGAACGGGCGTCGCCGACATTGGCGAGGTGCGAGAACACACGCAGTGCCTCGATGAAACGCCGCCCCGCGGCACGCCCGCCGGCCAGTTCGAAACTGAATACCGCGCCGCAGCCGCGCGGCATGAGGCGGCGCGCCAGGGCATGGTCGGGGTGATCGGGCAGTTCCGGATAGACCACCCGCGCCACGCCGGGTTGGGCGCACAGGTGGGCGACGATGCGGCGCGTATTGGCGATGTGCCGCTCCATGCGCAGCGGCAGGGTTTCCACGCCCTGCAAAATCTGGAACGCCGCGAGCGGATTGAGACAGGCGCCGAAATCGCGCAGGCCTTCGCGCCGCGCGCGCAGCAGGAACGCCGCGACCGTGGATTCTTCGGCGAAATCCATGCCGTGAAAGCCCGCGTAGGGCTCGGTCAGGGTCGGGTAGAGCGCCGACGCTTCCCAGTCGAAAGCGCCACTATCCACGACCAGTCCGCCCACCACGGTGCCGTGCCCGCACAGGAATTTGGTCGCGGAATGGAACACCAGGTCGGCGCCGTAATCGAACGGGCGCATGAGCCAGGGCGTCGTGAAGGTCGAATCGACCAATAGCGCGATGCCGTGCTCGTGGGCGAGGCCGGCGACCTGCGCGATATCCAGCACGTCCAGCCCGGGGTTGCCCAGGGTTTCGCCGAACAGCAGCCGCGTATTCGGGCGCAGCGCGGCGCGCCAGGCGTCGAGGTCGCGCGGATCGACGAAGGTGGTTTCGATGCCGAAGCGTGGCAGCGTGTATTCGAGCAGGTTGTGGCTGCCGCCATAGAGCGCCCGCGACGCCACGATGTGGCTGCCGGCGCCCATGAGCGTCACGATGGCCAGGTGCAGTGCGGCCTGTCCGCTGGCCGTGGCGATGGCGCCGACGCCTCCTTCCAGGGCTGCGATGCGTTCTTCCAGCACCGCCACCGTGGGGTTGGAAATGCGCGAATACACATGGCCCGCGCGTTCCATGTTGAACAGCGCGGCGGCGTGGTCGGTATCCGGAAAAACGAAGGAGGTGGAAAGGTAGATGGGCACCGCACGGGCGCGATATTCCGCGTCGGGCACGTGGCCGGCATGCAATGCCAGCGTATCGAAGCCGGGCGGGCGCGGCTCGCTCATGCGCGCTCGTCCGGTTGCAGCATGCGCTCCAGCATCGCAATGCGGTCTTTCAGCAGCAGCTTGCGCTTCTTGAGCCGGCGCAGCATCAGTTCATCGTGAGGGGGTGCCGACTGCAGGCGCATGATGGCTTCGTCCAGGTCCCGGTGTTCCAGGCGCAGTTCGTGAAGCCGGGTACGCAGCGGCATTTCGTCGTCGCAGGGCTGCATCGGTGAAATTTGGCACGAAGGTCTGGCGAATGCGCGGATGGTATGCGGGTTGCGGCTTAAAGACAACCCGCGCCGTGCCGTTACTTGAATTGACCGCAGGAAGCTCCATATCTGGTGTGTCGGTAGCGAAATTGGCCGAACGAAAAGGAGATCAATCATGCAAGTTGTGTTCAACGATGCCAGCCTGTACGTGGTGGACTACCCCGCGCAGGAAGCGATCGAGGTGATCGACAAGCGCAGCGGGCTGGGCGCGCTGATCCGCGACGACGCTGCGCGCCGCTTTCGTGCCGATCTGCACAGTTTCGTCGAGGCCGGCGAACCGGAAGCGCTGGACGAATTTATCGGTCACTACACGGCGCTCATGAACCAGCCCGCCATCTACCACTGATCGCCACAAACTGGCGCGTGCCGGGTCGGGCCGACCGGCGCGGCGCCGCGCATTGCGCCAGGCAGCGCTTGCACTCGCGTTCCGAGCGGGCGCGACGGGCCGACGGCCGGCTGGCCGGCACCCGGTGCCAGGCATAAAATCCGGCGGTGTCCCCGCTTTTTTTCCGCCATGTTCCGATACTTTGCAATTTCCCTGCTGGCGGCGCTCGCCTGTGTTGCGCGCGCCGACGAAGCGGCCATACGTAAATCCCTGTCCGGCAAAATGGGGCCGGTGTCCATAGAAGCCGTCAATCGCACGGCCTTCCCGGGCCTCTACGAGTTGCAGCTGTCCGACCGCAACATCGCCTATACCAACGAAAACGGCAGCATGCTGCTGGTCGGCAACCTGATCGACGTTGCCAGC
>JAEUNN010000833.1 GCA_016791085.1 Rhodocyclaceae bacterium
GTGGTACTGAGCGCCGGCAGCCTGGGCGGCGCGGGCAGTATTACCCTCAGCGCTCCCTTTACGCTGAGCGGCGGCGCCGTGACCGGCACGCTCACGACCAGCGGCGCCACGCAAATCAGCGGCAGCCCGCAACTGGCGGGCGGCAGCTGGTCGAATAGCGGCGTGGTCGGCATACAGGGCAGCGGCGCCCTGGTATTCACGAACGGCGGGCATTTCACGAATCTGGCGGCCGGCACGGTGAACCTGAATTCGAGCGCGGCCGAACCCATCACCTATGGCGGCGGCGCGGCCGGGACCTTCGACAACCTGGGACTCCTCACGCAGAACGCCGCCGGCGCGCACAGCATGAATGCCAACGTGACGTTCAACCAGAGCGCCACGGTGCATGTGACGGCGGGCAGTTTCGTGCCCAACAACGGCACCGACTCGGGCGCGACCTACACGCTGGATGCCGGCACGCACGTCGATTACACGAGCGGCACGCGCACGCTCTCCGGCAGCAACACCCACAACGGCGCCGGGTCGGCGCGGCTGGCGGGCGCGAACTGGGCGCTGTCGGGCGCGGTAAGCCTGGGCGGGACCAGCACGCTGGAACTGCAAAGCGGGGCCATAGGCGGCGGCACATTGGCCACCAGCCTGGCCGTGCAGGTAAGCGGCAGCCCGGTACTGAACGGCACGCAATGGACCAATAGCGCCACGCTGGATTTGACCGGTGCGGGCACCCTGGTATTCACGAGCGGCGCGCTGCTCACGAATGCCGCGGCCGCCACGCTCACGCTCGGTTCGAGCGCCGCCACGGTATTCGTATATGGCGGCGGCGCGGCCGGCCAGGTGGTCAATCAGGGCCTTTTCGTCCAGCAGGCCGCGGGTACGCATGCCCTGGATGCGAATATCACGCTGGTCAATACCGGCACGCTGCAATTGGCGGCCGGCACGCTGGCGGCACCCGGCATGAGCGGCAACGCCGGCACGCTCAGTCTGGCGGCCGGCGCGACGCTGCAGGTGGACAACGGCCTTATCAACACCGGCAGCGTGGAGGGGAACGGCAGCATCGCCACCGGCAGCGCGGCGTTCCAGAATCAGGGCCTGCTTAGCCCGGGCAGCGCGGCAAATGCCGTCGGCACGCTCACCGTGAATGGCAATTTCACGAACGGCGCGGGCGGCACGCTGGCCATGCAGGCGGCCGGCAATTCCGCCGGCAGTTACGACAGCCTGGCCGTGACGGGCAATGCGAACCTGGGTGGAACCCTCACGCTGAGCGAAATCAATGGCCATGTGAGCGACTTCAGTTCGGTCTACACCTTGGTCACGGCCGGCACGCGCAGCGGCAGTTTTGGCTCCACCAGCCTGCCCGCCGATATCAATTGGCTCATCAGTGCCAGCGGCGATCTGGTGCTGTCGGTGCAGTCGCTCACGACGCGCTGGAGTTCCAGTTCCACCGGCGATTGGGGCTTGGCGTCCAACTGGTCGCGCGGCTTGCCCGGCCCCAATACGGATGTCGTGATCAACGCGCTGGGCGGCCCACCGGTGGTCCATGTGACGAGCGGCACGCAATCCGCGCACAGCTTGACCACCGATGTGCCGCTAAGTGTCGAAGGCGGGTCGCTGGCTATCGTCAGTACGGCCAGCCTCGGCGGCGGCGTGACGCTGAGCGGCGGCACGCTGGATTTGGGCGGTGCGTCCAGTCTGAGCAGTCTGAACCTGAGCGGCGGCACCTTGACCGGAGCCGGCGCCGTCACGGTGGGCGGCCAGTTCGTGTGGAGCGGCGGCAGCCTGGCCGGTAGCGGCAGTTTCACCACGCAAGCCGCCAGCAGCCTGTCCGGCGGCAATAAAACGCTGGATACGCGCAGCTGGAACAATGCCGCGGGCGGCAACATAAGCTGGAGCGGCGGCGACCTGGCGTTTGCCAACGGTGCGCGGCTGGTCAATGCCGGCAGCCTGGCAGTGAGCAACGGCGCGCACAGCGCGACAGGCGGACGCCTGGACAACACCGGCACGCTTACGATCGGCGCGGCCAGCAGTCTGAACGTCCCGACATTGAACCTGCAGGGCGGCTCCATAGACGGGCAGGGCGCGCTCACGGTGAGCAGCGATTTCAACGCCACCGGCGGTAGCATGGCCGGCACCTTGTCCGATCTGGACCTCACGCGGCCCGACAATTTCGTGGCCGGCAACCTGGCCGCGACCAACAGCCTGCGCCTCGTTGCGGGCGGCGCGCTGAGCCAGGCGGCCGCCACCAGCCTGAATGCACCGGTCGTGACCCTGGTCGCGGTGGGCGACATAGGCGCGTCCAGTGCGCCCATGCAGGTCGCGGCGACGAGCGGCGTCGCCGCGCAGGCGTCGAGCGGCAGCGTCTATCTGCAAGCGCCGGGCGCCATGCCGCTGCGCCTGGCAAGTGCGGCAGGAACGGTAAATCTGCAGGCCGGTGGCGCGATCAGCGATGCGAATGGATCGGCCGGCAATATCGCCGGCAGTTCGGCGCATATTTCGGCCGGCAACGGTATCGGTTCGGGCGACGCGCTGGAAACGCAGTTGGCGCACCTGAGTACCCAGAACGCCAATGCGACTACGCGCATATCCAACACCGGCGCGCTGGACGTGCAAGGCATGACGAACCAGGGCAGCGGCGACATCGTGCTGGACAATATCGGCGCCATCACCACCAGCGGTGCCGTGCTGGCGACCGGCGGCCAGGTGGTCATGACCGCGCACAGCCCCATCGTGGTGGGCAGCCCGGGCATCAGCGCGAGCGGCGGCATATTCCTGACCGCGCTGGGCAGCAATGTCACGGACAGCATTACGCTGAACGGCCCGCTCAGCAGTTCGGGCGGGAATATCAGCCTGGTCGCGGGATCGTCGATACAGCAGAAC
>JAEUNN010000846.1 GCA_016791085.1 Rhodocyclaceae bacterium
GCGCCCACCAGGTTTGTACTCCCGAAGTTGCCGGCCCCGCCAACCGGTGTCCCGCCGCTGCCGGTACCAGGAAGCGGCACGCAATAGCGTTGCGCGGCCGCCTCGGGTCCGGACAAATACCGGTCGAGCGGCACGCCGCAGGGGTTCGCACTGTCCGTGAGTGTCCCGATGGCCAGTACAACTGTCAGGCGCGCGGCGGGGTCGGTGTCCTGCGTGGTCGCCGTGATACCGTAGGACGCGAAGATGTCCCGCACCAAGGCGGTCAGCCTGGGAGACTCCTCGACCCCCTGCACGCTGACGCTGCCAAGCGCCGCCGCAGGCAATGCGACACCTGCCGTATAGGCGACGTGCATGGGCCGCGGGCCTTGAATATCGACTTCGGTCGCGTCTACAAGCGCGCCAGTCCCGAGGCGCGGGCCGGCGCAGCCGGCGAGAAGTAAAAACCCCGCGACGCTTGCGCTTAAAGTCCGTCGTGAATAAGCCAGCATTACCATGCTCCTCGTGTTGGTTGGCTTACCGCTGTCCTGGTTGCCACGGCGCGGCGGCATCATAGTTTTGCGTCCGGCGCGACGCTCCGAAGTAGTCCTGTATCTGCCCGTCGATGGTGCTGGCATTGGCGTCGCCCACTCGGCCGTTGGCCATGGGTGTGAACCGGATGTCACCAAAAAATCCCGACAAATCCATGCGGGAGAAGTCGAGCGATTGAATTTCATCCGTCGTGAAGCCGGTGCACTGCGGGTTCTCACCGGTGCCCCAGGATTTTCCAATCTGCTGGCGGCCTTGCTCATTAAGCATACGGGACAACTTGCTATTGAAGCAGCAATAACCGCGCCTATGCCTGAAGCAGGCGCCAAGCACCTCGCCGTCACAGTATGTGCCGACTTCGTGACACAGACCCATCCCCACCTTCATTGCCAGCTGCTGCTCGTCCGGCTCGCAATTCGTGAGTTCCGATATGATCATCTGCATGGCGATGGATATCGCGAAGCTCATCGGGTCAAACCCGAAAAACACCGTGCTGTTGCCGATCGACATCGAGCCGAGCGCGATACCACCTGTGTTCAGGCCAGCGCCGACTGCCAGCGGTGCGTTGAAACTGGCAACGAAGCCGTACAGACTGAATGTAGGGTTGAATGCATAATCGGCCCCGACGGCGCCTAGTCCGCTCTTCATTGCCGCGGTCATGGCATTGGGCCCGAACGAATTGAAGAGGGAGTCCGCCGCGTAGTGCGTACCCCACGCGGCGGTTTCACCGGCAATTTCCCCCGCATTGCGCATCAGCGCGTAATTCGACGAGTCGCTGCTCCCCGCCGGCTTGCAGCAGTTGCTGAACGCGGTCATCGAGCAATGCCCGGATTCGCCGCGGAAAAGTGTGCCATTGACGGGGTCGAAATACACGCCAGCCTGGCGCGCCACCTCCATCGCCGTGACCACCTGCGGAAAATCCCGATCCGGCTGGCTGGTCGCCGGCAAGCAATTTCCGCTCATGCAAAAAAGCTGCCCGCCACAATCGAGCACCTGCCGCGCGGTCGAGTCCTGACATTGATACCGATAGTCATACAGACTGCACGTCCCGTCCGGATTTTGGCTGACACAAGCGCCGCTAATCAGCCCGCATCGCGGGTTGGTGGCCAGCGCGGCACAGTCTCCGAGCAGAACGTCGCTGCGACAAACGTACTGTTTTTCGTATCGCCAGCAGTCGCGCGTGACCGGGTAGCCGGAAATCATACGTGTGCCAGGCCCTTCGACACAGACGTCACCGGTGCGCCGGCATGTCCCAACTTGGCCCCACGCGAGATTGATCGCCGAGATGGCGAGGAACAGAACGAGCAAAAGTCTGCTGACGAGCACGCACGGATAGGATTCCGTGGATTGCGCAGCAGCGCGATCGCGGCTGGCAAGTGCTCGCGGGGCGAGGTAGGCAGTCACTCGCGGGCCTCGTAATTAGAGCAACCGTCGTCCCAGGCGTCCGTCGTTTGGACGTTGGTGTGCGGGAGATCGAACTCGACTAGGACTGAGTGCACCCAGGAGGCGGGTGTGAAGGATGGCTGAGGGACCACAGTTGTGACGGCGTAATACCCGACGAAGGTGGCCGGAGTGTCAGTGGGCTGGGCGTCAATTGGATTGTTGTGGGAAGAGTGATACAGCGCAACGGTGCCCGGTGTTAGCGGATTGGCGCTGACATAACACGCGGCTGGGTACGGTTGGCCAAACAAAGTCTGGTAGTAGCTACCGACGAGCCCGCCATTGGAGCAGGTGACTGTGGACGGAAAATCGTACGCAGATTTGTCACCCGCACTATGATCAAATGGGTGAGAACCAGCTTCCGAAAAGAAAAACCGGGCGCTGCAATGGCCGTCACTACAACCGTGTCGCTGCACGTAGTAGTAAGAGCGCTGGCAGCCACCGGAAGCGCCAGCCATGGCAAGAGAATCGGACATCAGAAAGTGGGGCCTGGTATCCACTGTGCTGAAGTCCAGATTGCCGATTTGTTCGTGCGTGCCGCAGCCGTTCCTCGCGGCATACGAGCCGTTGCGAACATGCAGGTTTGCGCCTGTGCCAAAGGCGCAGATTGGCTCGATGTAGTACGCGTTTGCCTGGGATGGGGCAATTGCCGGCAAGGCCGTGCCGGTAACGATCGGCGACGCAATTTCGCAACTAGGCGACGTGGTGACGGTGACCGACAGTGCCTTTTGACAGGTCGCAGCCTCGAAAGCGAAGCGCGCGGTGCAGGTTTCGATCCGCACCGCGCCCGGCGCGCTGACCGTACGCGTCACACAGGAGCTGCCATCCCCGCCTGGCGCGATCCCGACATAATTCCCCGGTGCGTTCCGCGCAGCGTCGAGCGTCGGGTTGGTGATGAGCGGGTCGGTGTGCCGGTTGATCTGCACCGCAGGCCGCGCGTTCCCGACGCCCTGCATCAAGTTCACGGCATCGCAGTCGTACTTGTCGCGATCGCCTAGCGGCCCGCCTGGCGCGGCACAGAACCCGCGGCGCACCTGCCCGGGCTGAATGGGCGCGCCCTGGCCGCCATTGAAAAATTCGCTCGCGCCGGCCGCGTCGTGGTACTCGGGCATGTTGCCGCGTGCCCCCGCGTCGGTGACCCCCCCGCCAATATTCGCCGCTTTGCCGGCCGCCCAATCCCGCCCTTGCGCGAACGGGTCCGCCGGCGCAGTTTGCGCCGCAGTGACCGATGCCAGCATCGCGCCGAGCATGCCGGCGCAAACGCGTGACCAGGACCAGGCGGGGCGCCTCATTGCGGTAGCCGTGCGAGGAATTGTTGCGCGAGGGTAGCCGCTCCCGGCGATGACTCCGCAAGCTGCTGCAGCGCATAGCGCAGCGGGACGTCCCCTGCGACGGCGAAGAACGGCGCACATGTCCCCGCATCGGATTCGCACTGTTCGGCTGCCGTGGTCGTGAGTACGAACGCCGGCACGGCCGCGATGCCGAAGCGCGCGAACATTGTCGGATGAATTTGCACCGTTGCACCGGTGCTCGACAGCGGTGCGAGGGCGGCGACGGTCGCGCGCAGATTGAGTGGCGGCGCGTCCTTGCTGGTACCGCGCAACAGCATGACAGCGCCGGCACGCGCGGTGTCGCGGGCGAGGTTCTGCAAGGACGCCATCGGGACGGACAGCGATACCAGCACGTACAGCGCAGGCGAGTGCGCGCGCGCGGGCGCCACGGCCGTGTAGCGCCGGGTAATTTCCGCCGGATCGACGCCGCCGGCCGGAGCCGGCAAGTCATGCACTTCCGGTAGCGCGCGAACCGCGCGGCCGGATGCGGCAGCTGCATCGAGCGCGTCGCGATTGCGCGCGCGGACGTCCTGGGTATCTGGCTCCGCGTGCGCCCAGGGCAGCGCGAGCACGAACATGGCGATGCCCAGTGCGGCGCGCGCCAGTGCTCTTGCGGTTGTAGGCGGCATGGCGGTCAATGGCCCACGAAGGAAACTGGCGACGCGCCCATGCAACAATCGCGTTTCCGGAATATTTCGTACGCAAAGGTTTCCCCGCGTACCGGAAATTCCTTGCCCGCTCCCCAGACCGCCGTGGTCCGTCCATACGGCTGGCAGCAGCGCCCCGCGATCTTCGTCGTGTTTGCGACCGGGTAAACCAACTGCATTTTGTAGTTGCGCTTGTCCATGACCGGCTGCGGATAAAACCCACAGCGACCGCCGGAGCCTGCGCCCGCCCACATCATCAGCTCGCGATGCAGTTTGAACGTCAGGCGCTGGACCAGCAGGGCGGACGCCTGGACGCCGCCCACGTGGGCGGCGACATGGCCGGTCAGCGGGAACATCGGTCCCTGGCAGCCGGCACACCAGTACAGCAGGTTGAGCGGAAACCCGGCGCTGGCGGCCACGCAGTCAGCTGCGCAGGCGGCCTGCGCGACCACATTGGAATAAAGGGCGGCGTCGGGATTCAGCACGAAGGTGGCTTCGGAATCCTCCCAGAACGGATCGAGTTCGGTCAGATAGGCCAGATCGAACTGACCCCGTTCGAGGCAGGTGTCGTCGAGGAGTACCTCCAGCCAATACAGCAGCGGATTGAAGTACCAGTGGACTTGGTAGAAGGATTTGGTGCCGGTGCTGTCATGTACAGTCCGCCCCGCCCGCGGTGCCATGATGCCCGGGTCGACGCGGATGCCACCCAGTGATGGAAAACAGAAGGGCTCACGCACCACCTCCGCCAGGCGCGATGGCTCCCAGAAGCCCGCGACGACGCCGACGCTTGGCATGCCATTACTGTCACAGGCACAGGTGCCGCCGCTGGAGGAGCCGTTGTCTTCCTGGCCCATTTCGAGGAGATTGCGGCCCATCAGCGTGATGGGTGCGGAACACGACCAGCAGATATCGGTGATCGGGTTCAGGAAGCGCCCATCGCACGCGCGCGCGGCCGGGACGGCGAGCGCCACCAGGATGGAAGCCACGGCATGGAACCGGATCAGCCTGCGCATGACGGCTCCGGCAACATTTCGTCAATGCGCAGGCGCGCCCCGTCCTGCGTCACCAGCGCCGGCACCTGGCCGATGCCGAGCGTCTGCGTGATCAGTCCCCTCTGGTCGAAATACACGCGGTGGCCCCACGACCGCGCGACTTCCGCGTAATCGCCGCCGGTCAGGATCGGTTTTACCCGCCACTCATGACGCTCCGCGATGCTTCGTGCGCAGGCGACCTGGGCAGGTTCGCGTGCATCGAAAAACAGCCAGTTGGCCGAGAGCGTCACGCGTTCGAGGGGATTTACGCGCGTGCCGGCCGCCACCAGGATTCGCCCGGTTTGGTCACTAATGTTCTGCGGCGCAACCACGGTCGGGTCGAAGTAAAACGTGCGTGGCGAGGAAGTTGCGGGAAGCGCGAGCGCGGCCGGATGCAAGGCAGTTTGCTGTGCGCGGCGCGCCCCTTCGCGCTGGAGCTTCGCCAATTCACCGCTCGCTTCCTTCGCGCGCAGCGCGGCCATGATCTGCTGCAGAAAATCCGGCTCGATGACCGGATACACCGGCCCGATGACCGGCGGCGCGCCGTCCGCCGCGGCGGCGCACGCACCGATCGCGCAGAGCATGGCGATTGCAGTACGCGCAGACATGGGGCTCAATCGAACGGATAGGCGACGCCAAGCACGTCGCTGACGCGAACCCAGCCGATTTGCGCATAGCGCGAATCCACGCTGTCGGGCGAGATTCCAGCGACGTATAGATGTCCGCTCGGGATCACTCCCGTCGGACCGTCGGAGAGGCGCAGCGGCCCGCTCAACGCGCCCTTGCGGACGGTACCC
>JAEUNN010000853.1 GCA_016791085.1 Rhodocyclaceae bacterium
CATGCGCGCGGATATCGAACTGGGCGGCACGGACCAGAAATTCAACCTGCTGGTGGGGCGCGAACTGCAGAAACAGGCCGGCCAGACGCCGCAGGTCATACTCATGATGCCGCTGCTCGAAGGGCTGGACGGCGTGAACAAGATGTCCAAGTCCCTGGGCAACTACGTGGGGATCAGCGAAGCGCCGCGGGATATTTTCGGCAAGCTCATGTCCGTGTCCGACGAACTCATGTGGCGCTATTTCGAATTGCTGTCGTTCCGGCCCGGGTCCGAAATCGCCGCGCTCAAGCGCAGCGTGGCCGAAGGACGCAACCCGCGCGACGTCAAAGTGGATTTGGCGCAGGAAATCGTGGCGCGCTTTCACGGCGCGGCGTCCGCACGCGAGGCGCTGGCGGATTTCGAAGCGCGCTTCCAGCACGGCGCCATCCCCGAGGACATCGAGGAATTCACCCTGCCGGCCGGGGAAGGCCTCGCGCTCGTGCAAATAATGAAGCAGACCGGGCTTACCGCCAGCACATCCGAAGCGATACGCATGATAGGCCAGGGCGGCGTGCGCGTGGATGGCGAAAAAATCAGCGACAAGCAGCTGCACCTGCCGGCCGGGCGCACGATCGTGGTACAGGTCGGCAAGCGCAAATACGCGCGCGTCACGCTGTCGTGATGCGCAGCAACAAAATTTTTGCAGATTTTTGAAGAAATGCTTGACGGACCAAAAAAGGCCCGTATAATGCCGCCTCTCGCAACACAAAAGCTCTTTAAAAAGCAAACAGCCGATAGGTGTGGGTGCTTTGGTACAAGTTAATGCCGATGCAAAAGACGCGAAAGCGTGCGGATGCAGACCTGAAGCGGGTTTCCAAGGAAGTCCGAAAGAAGGTGGCAAAGCTTGAAACATACAAGTAGCACCCACAGAAAAGGTTCGAAAGAACCGTTAATTCTGTGAGAAACAGGAATGAACTGAAGAGTTTGATCCTGGCTCAGATTGAACGCTGGCGGAATGCTTTACACATGCAAGTCGAGCGGCAGCGCGGGGCAACCTGGCGGCGAGCGGCGAACG
>JAEUNN010000930.1 GCA_016791085.1 Rhodocyclaceae bacterium
GCGGCAACGTTCGCCATCCGCCTCCTGCATGAGGCCGGTAATTTCGCTGGCCGGAAAAGCCTGCGACAGCTCGCCCGTGAAGCGGATGCGCTCGTCCATGGGCCAGGCGCCGCCACCGGGCCGCGCCAGCAACAGCCGCACGGCCTGATAGAAGTTCGTGCGGCCCAGGCGCGCCGCGACGAACGCGGCTACAGGATCGGCTGGACGCCTGACAGGGGTTGCCATTGTTTAACGATGCCTTTGGTGTCGGTGGTTTCCAGGCTGGTTTCCACGAGCGTGTTCACGCTCGCGTAAAGCGCCAGGAAGTGATGCAGCACGGCCGCGAACAGCGCCGCGCTGGCGTTTTCGAAACAGCTGCGGTCCAGCGTGAGCCGCACGTGCAGGCCGGGCACGAAGCCGCGCCAGGCGTCGCGGCCTATGCGCCGCGTGACGGGCCGGCAGTTCAGGTCCTTGATGCCATCTATCTGTTTGAGCCCGGGGCCGGCGGCCGGCCCGACGTGGCGGCGCAACAGCGACTTGAATGCCGCCAGCGCGCCTTCGCCCTGCACCAGCGACAGGTGGTTCAGGCTCAACTGCCCGGCCAGCGCCCAGGGCCGCGCACCGATGAATTCGGGCGTGTGGTGGGCGGTGGGTTTGGCGATCACGCGCACGCCATTGACGGGGCCCGGGCCTTCCAGCTGCAGGCTGTCGCCTATGCGCAGTTGTTCGGGCAGGCGGCGATTCGTGCATAGCGCGCGTCCGCCCACGACTTCGGCCGGCGGCACGATGGGACGCGCGCCGGTATCCAGGAAGGATATGTACAGTTCGGTGCCCGGCACGTCTTCGCGCCAGCTGGCCTGGCGCCGCGTGGCGTAGAAAAAGTCCTGTTCCAGGCTGGCCTGGCATTCGTCCAGCGCGAACCACGGCGCCACGCCGTGCGTGGGCCGGCCCGGGCCGCTGGCGGCCAGGTCCAGCAGGGTATGCACTTCGAAAAACTGCTGGCGGCTGGAATCGGCCGTCACGCGGTATTCGTAGCGCGTGTGGTCCAGCGCCACGGGGTCTATGCGGGCCGGGAACAGGTTGATGAGCGGCACGCAGTTCGGGCGCAGCAAATCCGCGCTGAGCCGCGACGAGCGGCCCGCCGCCAGGTCGAACAGGAACAGCAACTGGCAGGATTCGCCGCAGCCCGCGAAATCCGCATCGAGTATGTCGAAAAACAGAAATTTGCCCGGGAAGGCGAAATATTCCTGCAGCAGGCGGTAGCCGGGGTGGCTGTGCGGGCCTTCCGGCAGCACGGCTTCGGAATCTGCGAAGCCGCTCCACTGGAAACAGGACAGCGGCAGATCGCGCACCTGGCCGTCGGAACAGCAAATCGCCAGGCCGACCAGATTGAGCGCCAGGCGCTCGTACAGCGGCCAGGCGGCGCGCTGCGTTTCGTCTATGTAGAAGCGCAGGCGGCGCGGCGCCATGGCTTCGAAACTCATGCCGCCCACGCTATCCAGCGCCATGGACAGCACCGAATGCACATAGGCGCGCTCGCCCGGCAGCGGGCTGTCCTTGGCCGGCTGCAGCAGCAGTTCGCGCACCCGTATGGGCCACAGCGGCGTGTCCTGGGTGGTGGTGAAGCGGCAGGGCACCACGCTGCCCTGGTCGCCGGTGGCGTCGGTGCGGAACTGGCGGCCGCGCTCCAGCGTTGCGCCGCGCGCGAAATTGGCGCCGTCCGGCTTCACGTCCACTTCCACCATGGCCATGCAGGGCACGGGCGCTTCCAGGTGCGGCTGCAGGTGGGACATGAGGGCGTTGGGCAGCGCCGCCATATCCTCTTCCATTTCGTAGTGCAGACGGCCGGTGAGCCAGGCGAAGGCCTGCAGCAGCAATTCCACGTGCGGGTCTTCCGAGCGCCCCTTGTGCAGCGCCAGCGCGCGCGCAAGTTTGGGGTGCGAGCGCCCGAAAGCTTCCGCGTCGCCGCGCAGCGACAGCAGCTCTTCGCGGAAGTAATCTTTCAGATTGACGTCGGAATTGAGCATGCTCGTTCAGTCCCTGGGGAGCGGAAAATAGAAGGCCTGCGGTCCGCTGTCCGAGGCCAGCATGGCTTGCACCACCAGGCGCGGCAGGGCCTCCACATCGCCCATGTCCACGCTTACGCGCGCATCGATGAGGCGCGGCTCGTAACGGCGTATGAGCGCTTCCAGGCGTTCCGCGGTGCGGCGCAGGGCTTCCCCGCCGGCGTGGCTCAGGTCGACCGGACTGGGCATGCCCAGTCCGGACAGTTCGGCCATGCCGGGGGGCAGTTCCCAGGCGTGGATGGCGACCAGGCGCGATAATTGCAGCGCCACCAGCGTCTCCAGCGCCGGGCCCGCTTCCCCGCCCGCCTCCAGCCTTTCGAACAAATAGCGCGTCGGAGCGGCCATGCCGCGGCCTCAGTCGGTGAACTGGCCTATGGGCCGGTTGCGCGCGATGCTCCAGCCCGTGGACACATTGCCCGCCGGTGTCAAATCCGCCTTCTGTACCGTGTAAGTCCACAGCATTTCGGTGAAATTGAGCTTGAACTGCTCGGTGGGCATGTCGTCCGGATGGGACGCGAACTGCACTTCGCTGATGATGGCGTCGCGCAGCGATATGGTCAGGATGTTGCCGGTCTTGTCGCCCGAATTGCGCGCGATATAGATTTTGGTCGGCTGGTCCTTGCCCTTGCCCAGCGGCTTGGCGCACAGGCAGTATTCGTAGAACTTGACCGACAACTTATCGACGTATTTCACGCAGGTGAATTCGGTAATGATGGGCCGGCCCGACGTGCGCGCGGAATTGCTCACGTCGGTGGTGACCTGCTGTTTCATGCCCTGGTTGATGGACACCAGTTCTATGCAGTTCTGCAGGTCCAGCACTTCGTCGCGCCATACGTTGTCGATCAGGCTGCCGCCGTTGGCCCAGCTATTCGGCAGCTTGCCGAAAATGTCCTGGTCGCCGGGTTGCAGGAGTATCAGATCCATGTTTGTTCCTCAGGTTGGTTGGGTCGGGTGGCTCAGGCGGGCAGCTTGGCGACCAGGCGTATCGAGGTGGTCAGTTCCTCGAGCTGGAAGTGCGGCTGCAGGAATGCCACGGCCTTATAGACACCCGGCTCGCCCGGCACGTCGGTGACCTGGATGGACGCCGCGCGCAACGGATAAGTGGCTTTAACCTCCTGCGTGGCGCCGTCGTCGAGCAGCACGTATTGCGCGATCCAGGTGTTGAGGTAGGCCTCGACATTGGCGCGCGTCATGAACGTGCCGACCTTGTCGCGCATGATCACCTTGATGTAATGCGCGAAGCGCGAGGCGGCCAGCATGTAGGGCAGCATGGCCGATATGCGCGCGTTGGCGTTGGCCGCGTCACTGATGAATTTTTTCGGCCGGTTGGTGGTCTGGCCGCCGAAAAACGCCGCCTTGCCGGCGCCCTTGCAGTGACATAGCGTGATGAAGCCCAGGTCGTTCAGCTCCTTTTCGCGCCGGTCGGTGATGGACACTTCGGTCGGGCAGAACAGTTCGCGGCTGCCGGACCCGGTTTCGTAGATATACACGGGCAGATCCGACACCAGGCCGCCGCCTTCCACGCCGCGTATGGCGGCGGTCCAGCTATACAGCGCGAACGCATTGGTGATGCGCTCGGCCAGCGCGAACGCGGCATTGCCCCACAGGAAGTGGTCCAGGCCGGGCGACAGGCCGAGGTCCTCGCCTTCGCGCACGCTTTCCTGGAAATTCATGCCGTCGCAGCCCATGCCGCCTTCGCCGTAAGGCAGGCGCAGCATGACGTGCGGCAACACCAGACTTACGTAGCGCGAATCTTCTTTGGCGCGGAATTCGTTCCAGGCGATGAGGTTGGCGCCCTCGAATATTTTGGCCAGATCGCGCGGGCGGCCGAGGCGGTCGAAACTGGGCAGGCCGAACATGGACGGCCCCACCGCCGCGATGAAGGGCGCGTGCGCGGCGGACGCCACTTCGGAAATCTTGTGCAGGCAGGCGATGGATTCCGGCTCGGGGCCGAATTCGTAGGCGCCCAGCAGCAAGCTGTACGGGAAGCCGCCGTAGGTGCCGTACTCGGCTTCGTAAATCATTTTAAAGATGGCGCTCTGGTCGAATTCGACGGCCTTGTTCATGTCGTCGAACAGTTCCTTGCGCGTGGCGTTTAGCACCTTGAGCTTCAGCAGCACGCCGGTTTCGGTGTGCGACACCAGATAGAACATGCCGCGCCAGGTGGCTTCGAGTTCTTTGAAGTTGGGGGCGTGCAGAATCAGCGATAGTTGCTTGCTGAGGATTTGGTCTATCTTCACGACGGCCTGGTCGATCAGCACCATGGCCGAGCCCTTGTCTATGGGCGTGTCGTTAACCTTGATGCCGTCGAATTCGCCGGCCGCGAGGCGCTGTTTGACCTGCTCGTCGAACGCCGTCGCGAATTCGGCCGGCACGCTGGGCGGCAAGGCGCCGCCCGTGAGCGCGGCGTCCAGCGCCTTGCCCAGCGGATCGTCGCACTCGGCCATGGCCTGCAGATTGCGGATGCGGTTGCGCGCCTCGTAAATCGACTTGAGCGCATCGACCTTTTTGACCACCGCGGTGGGCTCGAAATCGTCCATGCGGGCAAATTCGAGCACCCCGGTTAGTTTGCCGCTGGCGCCGGGCATCACGTTATCCACGTCGGCCAGTTTCACCTGAGGCCGGCAGGATTTGAGCAGTTCGTCCAGGTTGTCCCGGTCGACCAGCGTCATCGTGCGTTCTTTGAACGGCGGCTTGTCGCTATCCGGCAAATCGCCCGACAGGTCCGCGAATATGCCCACGATGAAAGGGATTTCGCGCTTTTCGATGGCGCCCCCGGTTTCCACGTCGTAGGTAATTTTTACCCGGGGCGGTCTGACCCGGAGCAGTTTGTCCTGGATGCTTCCCAACATCGCCTTTGTCCTCCAAAGATCCGGCAATCGGCGCCGCGCCGACAGTAATGCCGCGGGCTTCCCACCCGGCACAGGCCGGCGGCCCAGCTTGAGGTGTCGCAGTCAGCCAATCAAGTTTTATGCCACCCCAGAAAATTGCGAAAAATGTCTTGTTTATCATTGACTTGACTGCCAGCCCTGGGCGCGCCGCGCAAGTGCGCCGGCGTAGAGCGGAATTACCCGAATGTCCCTAACGGCAAGGGATTTGCCCAGCCGCCGGGCAGTTACCCGCAAGCCGGCGGCGCGAGGGGGTGGGAAAAATGTTTTTCCCAGCGGGTATGGTTTTTCCCACCCCAAAACCCCCCCCCGGTTCGGCCCGACGCGGCCGTACCGAAGCGGCGCGAAAACGCGCGCGGAAATGCCCTCACCGTCGCCAACGGGCGACAGTGAGGAGCAAAAAAATGCGGGGAGCGGAAGGCCGCGCGCGCTTAGCGCGGGCGGTGCCAGAGACTGCGGCCGGCCAGGTCGCTACGTTCGACCAGGCCTTGTCGTTCCAGAAGCTGCAGGGCGAGAAAGGTGTTTTCCAGCGTAGCGCCAGGCACCAGCGGCCCTACCCACCACAGCTGTATGCCATCGACCGTATCGGAACTATTCGGACAGCGCTCCAGATGCGCAGCAATCGCCGCCGCGATCGTAGCGATCGGCGCGACCTGACGGTCCGGAACGAGACGGGATGGATCGACCATGACGACACCACCCATGCAACTGCCGTGCCTGATGACGGGGGAGCGCAAGCTTGGGGGGTTCGGGGCGGGCTCGGCGCCACCGCCGCCCTGCCCCACCGGCCGGGCGGGCACCCTGCGCCGCCGGAAGTCGGGAAAGACCGTTTTGCGCCGGCTGGGTCGTGCCGGCGCAACTGCGCTTCCTTGCAAGCTGGCCCCGAGCGGGACCGATGGCGCTCGCGGCCTTATACGCACTCCCCGCGACCCGTAATGATCGTCCGGAGGCAGCTTCACTCCCTGCCGCAACGCCGAGACCCTCGCACCCGGCTGCCGGGTGTCCCCGTAATGCCGCCCGTGTTTTACCTCGTCACTGACGGACGCCGGTCGCGGCCCGGACCCAACGACCCGCACGGATCGCCTTCGTCGTCCTGCGGCAATTGCACGCCACGGTAACGTCAGGCATACTTTGTTCAGTCATCCTGACTCGCGCCAAATGTCGGCCCCATGGTTTTTTCCCGTCGGATCAACCGGATTTCGAAGGCGCCAACCTCGCTTTCCGGTTCGCCGTCAAGTAAAAAAGGGGGAAATGTGCCAGACACGATTACTTTCTCGCTCTCTACCCAAGTCCAACCCGCTGCGGGCAAGGACCATAGGAAGATTTCTTTACCCGTCAGGCAAATAAACCGACAGATCAAGGAAATTAAATCGAGCCTGGCCCCTTTTCACCCTCTGATCCCGAGGTCCCGGTTGACACTAACCATTTGGAACGCGCGCTGCGCAGCATTCCCATGGGCAGGAAGGCGTGGATGTTCTGCTGGACTGAAATGGGCGCCCGCCACGTCGGCATTCTGCAAGTAAGCGGTAACTACCCGGCGTCTTGCGCGGATCTGCCGACCTGATATAAATCCGAGCGCAGCGGATTTGCCGCGAAGTGCTGTTTCCAGAGCCTGGGAGTCAGTTCCGCCACGCGTGCGGCGGGGTGGATTGCGACCCGC
>JAEUNN010000998.1 GCA_016791085.1 Rhodocyclaceae bacterium
ACCTTGGTGAAAGGCTCTTTCCAGGTTACGTGCTCGCGTGCCAGCCGCGCCCAGTAACCTTCATAATCCCGCTCCGCCTCGGCAACCAATGCCTTGTATGCGTCCATGCCGGACACGGCGGCATTTTTCTGCATTTCCTCAGAGGGATAGTACAAGCGGGTTTGCGTGTTCTCGGACATTACCACGTCTCCTATACGGTGAGTTTTCGAGAAGATTGCGGGACGACTGTTCTTGGGACGCACTATTTCGGTGCACTACGCATTTGCGTTCACGGCACGCGCCGTCCACGGGAATTTTTTGTGCGATTTCCTCCAACTAGGGCCGGATTTAATACCCCCTATCTTACAAAGGACTTACGCTACTTCGACGGCGCGCGGCCCCGTCACGCCGACCGCGGATGATACAATTTCCGGCTCCCCAGCGTGAAATTTTTCTCCATCCGCAACGATGAACAAGCCCATTCGTGCACTCGAAAACTTCATTTTCTGGAGCCGCTGGCTACAGGCACCCCTATACCTCGGTCTGATTGTCGCGCAGGGCGTGTACGTGTATCAGTTCATGGTCGAACTGAGTCACCTCGTGCACAAGATTGGTGCGCTCGCAGAAGCCGAAATCATGCTCGTGGTACTGGGCCTGATAGACGTGGTCATGATCGCCAACCTGCTCGTGATGGTAATCGTGGGCGGCTACGAAACTTTCGTGTCGCGGCTCGAACTCGAAGACCATCCGGACCAGCCGGAGTGGCTGTCGCACATCAACGCCGGCGTGCTCAAGGTGAAACTCGCCACCGCGCTGATCGGCATTTCCGCGATCCACCTGCTGCGCACCTTCATCAATGCCGAAAACCTGCCGGACCGGCTCATCCTTTGGCAGATCGTGATCCACGTGGTGTTCGTGCTGTCCGCCCTGTGCATGGCGCTGACCGACCGCGTCATGACCACCACGCTAAAAATGAGCGAAAAGCACTAGCACCCGCAGGCACAGTCAAATTCGCATATTCCAGGCCAGGCAGGCTGGCAACACCGGCGCCGCAGCGTTGCCGCGACAAGACGCGACGCGCCACCAACCATAGGGACGAAGCACATGACCACCATACGCCAGGACGACCTGATCCAGTCGGTCGCCGATTCTTTCCAGTACATCAGCTGCTATCACCCGCTCGACTACATCACCGCGCTGGGCGCCGCCTACGAAACCGAGGAAAGCCCGGCCGCCAAGGACGCGATCGCGCAAATCCTGACCAATTCGCGCATGTGCGCGGAAGGCCGGCGGCCCATCTGCCAGGATACGGGCATCGCCGTGGTATTCATCAAGATAGGCATGAACGTGCGCTGGGAAGCCACCATGAGCATCCAGGAAATGGTGGATGAAGGTGTGCGCCGCGCCTACAACGACCCGGTCAACAAATTGCGCGCCTCCATCCTGCGCGACCCGGCCGGCAAGCGCCAGAACACCAAGGACAACACACCGGCCGTGGTGCATTTCGAAGTCGTGCCGGGCGACAAGGTCGAAGTCATCTGCGCGGCCAAGGGCGGCGGCTCGGAAAACAAATCCAAAATGGTCATGCTGAACCCGTCCGACTCCATCGTGGACTGGATACTCAAAACCGTGCCGACCATGGGCGCCGGCTGGTGTCCGCCCGGCATCCTGGGCGTGGGCATAGGCGGCACGCCGGAAAAAGCCATGCTGTTGGCCAAACAGGCCATCATGGATCCCATCGACATGCACGAACTCAAGGCGCGCGGCGCCTCCAACCGGGCCGAAGAACTGCGCCTGGAACTGTACGAAAAGGTGAACGCGCTGGGCATAGGCGCGCAAGGCCTGGGCGGCCTGACCACCGTGCTGGACGTGAAGGTGCTGGAATACCCCACCCACGCCGCGAGCCTGCCGGTGGCGCTGATTCCGAACTGCGCCGCCACGCGCCACGTGCATTTCGAACTGGACGGCTCGGGCCCTGCCAAGCTGGAGCCGCCGCGCCTGGAAGACTGGCCGGCCGTGGCCTGGCAGGCGGACGAGGAAAAAGCCACGCGCGTAAATCTCGACACCCTCACGCCGGCCGAAGTGGCGTCCTGGAAGCCCGGTCAGATTTTGCTGCTGAACGGCAAAATGCTCACCGGCCGCGACGCTGCGCACAAGCGCATCGTCGACATGCTGGCCAAGGGCGAGCCGCTGCCGGTGGATTTCACGAACCGCGTTATTTACTACGTCGGCCCGGTGGACCCGGTACGCGACGAAGTGGTCGGCCCGGCCGGCCCCACCACCGCCACGCGCATGGACAAATTCACCCGCGCCATGCTGGAAAAAACCGGCCTCATTTCGATGATAGGCAAGGCCGAGCGCGGCCCCGAAGCCATCGCCGCGATCCGCGACAACAAGGCCGCCTATCTCATGGCCGTGGGCGGCGCCGCCTACCTGGTGTCCAAAGCCATCAAGGGCGCCAAGGT
>JAEUNN010001077.1 GCA_016791085.1 Rhodocyclaceae bacterium
GGCGTGCCATCGCATAACCGGCGCCCACGCCGATGAACAGATTCATGAGCGTGGCGAGGCCGGCCACCTTGAGCGACAGCAGGAGCGGAATCCAGGCGCCTTGCATGGCAGCTCAGAGCGCGCTGAAGCCGTGCCGCAACAACACTTCGCGGGCCGGCGCGGAACGCAGAAAATCGACGAAGCGCCGCGCCGGCCCGGCCTTGCCGGCGCCGCGCAGCACGGCGGCCGGATACACGATGGGCGCGGCCGTGGCCACCTCGAACGCCAGTTTCACCTTGCCGGCTGCGCCAAGCGCGTCGCTGGCATACACGAAGCCGGCATCGACCTCGCCGCGCGCCACGTAATCGAGGGCCTGGCGCACGTTCTGGGCGTGGATCATTTTCGCGGCCAGGGCCGCCCACAGGCCCGCCCGTTGCAGCGCGGCCTGGGCATAGCGGCCGGCCGGCACGCTGGCAGGCTGGCCGATGGCAATCCGCGCATACGCCGGCGCACCCAGATCGGCGAGCTCGTCCGGCCGGCGCGGCGCCGCCGCGGGCACCACCAGCACCAGGCGGTTGGCGATGAAATCGACGCGCGCGGCCGCATCCACCAGACCGGCCTGCACCGCCTGCTGCATGGTTTCCTGGTCCGCCGTGGCCAGCACATCGACCGGCGCGCCATTGGCGATTTGCTGCAGCAGGGCGCCGGAAGCGCCGACATTGAGCAGCACCTGCACCTCCGGGTGCCGGCGCTGGAACAGTTGCGCGATTTCGCGCAGCGGCGCGCCCAGACTGGCGGCAGCCGATACCGTCAGTTCGGCGGCGGCCGCGGCGGCCGTGCATAACAGGGCGGCAAACAGACTGCACAGCTGCAAACGGCCAAATTTCATGGACTGGGGACAACGACGGAATTGCGCTCGCCGCGCATGTTAGACCAAACGGCCCGATTTTCCCGGGCCGGCAGGCGATACGCGGTGTCGAAAAATTTGACGGCCTGGCCGCGCTGCGCAGCCCGGCCGGCACGCGCAGTCCGAACGGCCCCCGCGCGCGACACGACAGGCGCCGCGGCCGCCATGCATGCGCGCACCTGCCACTTGCCGCACCGGCCGCGCGCATGCGGCGCGGCAGGTGTCGCCGCGGCGCCGGCCCGAGCGCCTGGAACGGCAGTTGCTGGTGTCCCGTCAATATGCCGCCAGCCGGCGCGCCAGCCACGCCAAGGAGACAGGATGCAAATCGCCAGTTCGCGCGCCGCCGCGGGTGCCGCCGCGCTGCTCACCGGAATGCTGGCAGACCTGGCCGCCCAGGCCGGCCTGATCAGCATCGACGTGGTCGACGACAAAGGCAGCATCACGATACAGCCGGGGCATTTCGAGCGCGTATTCGGCAGCCGCATGTCGCTCACGCTGGGCGCCGAATGGGGCAGCCGCGCGGGCCACTACGAGCGCGGCAACCGCGAAAAGCTGGTGTGGGTGAACACCGGTCAGCCGATAACGCTGCGCTTCGCCAACATATTTCCGCGCGAAATTCATGTGCCGCAGACGCCGGCCCCCAACCCCCACGCGCCTCTGAGTTTTTTCGACGTGTTCGTCGAACTTGACATCAGCGGCAACGTGCTGCCGCTGGAAGCGGGCATGCAGATCGAACAGGCGCCCGAGCCGCCGGCACTGCAGGGCGCCTCGGGCACCTGGTACGAAGGCGTGGTCACGCCCCTCGCGGACCTGTCCCAGCTCCCGACATCCAGCCCGGAAGCGCCCCAGATCGTCTGGGACTTGTCGGACTTCGGCACGCTGACCGGAAATTTCTACCTGATCCGCTACGAGCTGCCGAACGCCTTCGAACTGACCGGCATACCCGAACCGTCCAGCCTGGCGCTGGCCGGACTGGGCGCGCTGCTGTGCGGCGCGCGCAGGCGGCCTGCAAGCGCCTGAGGCCGCCAAGCGCGCGGCCCGGCATGGCCCGACACGGCCCGGCACGGCCCGGCACGGCACGACACGGCACGACACGGCAAACAAGTAATGGAGAAAGGACGGCACATGAAAACGCAGTCGCAAACGCGGCTTGCCCTGGCGCTGGCCGGCAGCGCCCTGGCGGCCGCCGCGCCGGTCTGGGCGGCACCCCTCACGGTGCAGATTCCCATCGGCGGGGTATTCATTTCCGATGGCGGCATCGGCGACCTGGACCCGGCCGATGGCGTCATACGTTTCGACGCAAGCATCGATGACAACGCCCCGGGCGGAGCCGGTCACGGCAGGCGCCGTTTCGAGGGGCGCGCCCTGTACGTTCCGGGCACGCCCTATGTGGGAGCGCTGGCGCAGCCCGGCATCACCGGCTTCGGCGTGGTGCTGACGGATTTCGTCATGACTTCGCTGGAAGGGCCGTTCACGCTGGTCCCGCCCTGTTACATCGGCGACCCGTTTTCGAACGACACGGCCTGCACCAACAATAACCGCCCGGTCACGACTTTCGGCCAGATGGACGTATTCGTGCAGGGCAGTTTCAACCTCGGTGTGGCCACCTTCGACCAGGGCTATGTCGTCGACCACCTGTCCGGATCGGTGCGCACCGACGTCGACCGCGTGTTCCTGGGCGACCTGGCTTCCTGGGCCGGCAGTCCTTCGGTCGGCGCGGGCCATCTGGTGCCGGTCGTCAATCCGGCATCGCCCAGTTTTGCGGAGGTGCCGTTCAATTTCGGCGACGTGGCGAGCCCGCTTTCGCTGGGCATCCTGCCGGTGGAATTCGTGACCTACCAATTGCTTACTTACTACATACCGCCGAACGAACTGGGGCAGTTGCGCCTGCCTTCGAGTGGATCGGCCATCGTCCAGGCCATCCCGGAGCCGCAGGCGCTGGGCCTCGTGCTGGGCGGACTGCTGGCGGGATGGGCCGGCCGGCGCGCCTCAGGCGCCCGCTTGCGGCGCCAGGCGGCGTAACAGGCGCTGGCAGTGGCGCGCACTCAGGTTCACGCCGAAGCGCGCCTGCAACTGCTGCTGCAGGCGTTTGCCGGTCCATGCCGGGTAGCTGCCGGCCGCCGCGCCGGGCGCTGCGCTCAAGCCCAAAACCAGCGCCGCCACATCCTGTTCGCTGACGCAAGGGCTGCGCCCGCCGGCGTGCCGTTCGGCAAGCCCGTCCGCACCCTGCCGTTCGAACGCCCTTACCCAGCGCTCTATGGTGCGCGGGCTTTCGTCGAACCATTGCGCGACTTCGTAGCAACTGCGGCCATTGCCCACCAGCAGCAATGCATGCAATTTGTGCAGCTGGCGCTGCGCGGCCGATGTTCTGCCCGCCGCGCGTATCAGTTCGCGCAGTTGCTGCGGGTTTGCCACGGATAGTTTGCGCAAGGAAGCCTCCGTCCGGTGCGCGCGGGCACGATGCCGGGCATCGGCCGCCGGCCGAAACCCTGGCGCATCGAAGCACGCGCAAGCAATACGCAAGTTTTGCGGGGGCGCACGATAGCGCGGAAAAATCCCAGCGTCAATGACAAATGCGTCGCGCCGCAAGCACCGGAGCGGCTCCGCAGGCGGCCCCGCGGGCGCCGCAGCAGGCCTTGCGCCGGCAGCCGTGGAGCACCTGCGATGCCGCAAGACTTGACGTCGCGATCGCGGCCGGCGCGGCGCCGGTCGTGGAGAAAGCGCATGCGGACCGGCGCGGATTTGCGTCCGGCGCGCCTCAAATTCCCCCGCTGCCTGCCGATAAGCACAGGTTGCCGGATCACCCGGACCGGCGCCCGGTTTTTTCTTTTCATTACAGGGTTCAACCATGCCATTTCGTACTTTGCGCGCGCGCTTCCTGCTCCCCTTGACCGCCATCGTCGTTGCCGGCGTGTGCGGCGGATCGCTCATTCTCGCCCAGCGCGAAACTACCGCCACGCTGACTGCGGTCGAAGCCGATGCGCGCACGCGTGCCGGCGAAGTCGCGCGCCTGCTGTCCGCCACCGACAGTCTGGTCGGCAACCAGGTCAAATCCAGCCTCAAGCTGTTGCGCCACGAGGCCGGCCTGAAAGGCAAGCCGGCGCTGGGCGCGGAAGTCACGGTGGGCACGCGCCAGGTGCCCGATCTGTTGCTGGGAGCCGAAAGCCAGGCCGGCCGCTACGAACTGGTGGATGGCGTGACCGCCATCGCCGGCGGCACGGCCACGCTGTTCGTGGCGAGCGGCAATGATTTCGTGCGCCTGTCCACCAAC
>JAEUNN010001086.1 GCA_016791085.1 Rhodocyclaceae bacterium
CAGCGCGGCGAATTCGGGGAGGGCGATCCGGAATATCTGGCCGCCTGGTGGCTGGACCCGGAGCGGCTCGCGCAGACCGAGCACCGGCGCCCGGACGGCACGGTACTGGGGCTGAACTGCCACCGCCTGGCCGACGGCAGCGCCATAGGCATATTGAGCGATCTGAGCGCGACACGCAGCACGCAGCAGGAACTCGATCAGTTGCGCGAACAGTTCGAGGCCCGCCTGTCCGAGCGCAGCGCCGGCCTGCTGCGCGCGAAAGAAAGCGCCGAGCGCGCGAATCGCGGCAAATCCGAATTCCTGGCCACCATGGCGCACGAATTGCGCACGCCCATACACAGTATCGTGGCGTTTGCGCGCAAGGGGCGCGAGAAAGCCGCGCACGGCGCGTCGGGCAAGTGCCGCGACTTTTTCGAACGCATAGAATCGGCCGGCGACCGGCAGTTGCACCTCATCAACAATCTGCTTGATCTGGCGCGGCTGGAAAGCGGCAAACAGGCGCTCGAACCATGCGCCGTAGACCTGCACGCGATTTGCCGCGAAGTGCTGAACGAGTGCGAGGCGCTGTTGGAAGCGAAACAGTTGCGCGCCGAACTGCAGGCGCCGGACTGCGACACCGTCATTGAGGCCGACCCCGTGCGCTGCGCCCAGGTGGTACGCAATATCGTGTCGAACGCGATCAAATTTTCCCCGGCCGGCAAAACCATAGGCCTGCGATTTGCCGATTCCGACCTGCCGGCCGGACGGCGCGCCGCCGACGTGGGCCGGGTGCCGGCGCTGGCGCTGCAGGTACAGGACGAGGGGCCGGGCATCCCGGAGGGCGAAATCGAAGCCATATTCGGGCGCTTCGTGCAGAGCAGCCGCACCGAGCGGGCCGGCGGCAGCGGCCTGGGCCTCGCCATTTGCCGGGAAATCGTGCATGCCCACCGCGGCCGCATCAGCGCCCGCAACCGCGCCGGCGGCGGCGCGGAATTCGAGGTGGTGCTGCCGCGGCCCTGAGGCCGCCGCGCCGGCCATGCCGGACAGTCCGCCGGCAGGCGGGCGCGCAAGTCCTCCAGTTTGGGGAAAATCTCGCGCTCGGCGCCGCGCTTACGTACACTGACGGTAAGTAAGGCCGGATGCACGGCGCGCGCGAGGCGCCCCGGTCCGGCGCGCGGCGCGGCCGGAGGCGGCGCACGCGGCCGCGGGCACCGCGCCCGTCAAATGCCCGAAACGAGAGGGACGACACATGTGTACCGTATGCGGATGTGGCCAGGGCGCGCCCACGCTGGAAGGCGAACTGCCCGCGCAGGGCCACGACCCTGCCCACGAACATACCCACGCCGATGGCACGACCCACAGCCACGCGCATGGGCACCAGCACACGCACGACCACACGCACGACCACACGCATGCGCACGGCCATCCTTACACTCCGGCCGGCGGGGCGGTGCATAAGCACGCGCAGCCTGTCGATCCGGATGCGGCCGCCCACCGTTATCGCCCGCATGCGCCGGGCGCGGATCTGAATTTCGGCGCGGGTGCCGCGCGCGCCCATGCGCCGGGCATGAGCCAGACGCGCCTGGTCAGCATAGAACAGGACATCCTCTCGAAAAATGACGCCTATGCCGCGGCCAACCGCAAGTGGTTCGACGAGCGCGGCATATTCGCGCTTAACCTGGTGTCCAGCCCCGGCTCGGGCAAAACCACGCTGCTCGTCAAAACCATAGAACGGCTGCGCGGCGAGTGCCCCATCCAGGTCGTGGAAGGCGACCAGCAAACCAGCAACGACGCCGAACGCATACGCGCCACCGGCGTGCCGGCGCTGCAAATCAATACCGGCAAGGGCTGCCATCTGGACGGCGACATGGTGGCGCAGGCCATACTGCGCCTCGCGCCGCCGGAACGATCGCTGTTCCTGATCGAGAACGTCGGCAATCTGGTGTGTCCGGCCGCCTTCGCGCTGGGCGAACATCACAAGGTGGCGATTTTGTCGGTCACCGAGGGCGAGGACAAACCGCTCAAATATCCGGACATGTTCGCGGCCGCCGACGTGATGCTGCTGAACAAGTGCGACCTGCTGCCGTATCTGGAATTCGACGCCGACCTGGCCGAAGCCAACGCGCGCCGCGTAAATCCGCGGCTGGCGATATTTCGTGTATCGGCCACGCGCGGCGCCGGCATGGATGCCTGGCTGGACTGGGTGCGCGCCGGGCTGGCCGCGCAGCGTGAGCGCCGCGCCGCCCGCGTTTAGGCGGGGCAGGCGCGCATCGCCCAAGCGCAGCGCGACCTTGCCGCGCGCCCCGCGCCGTGACGCTCAGTCTTCCGCGCGCAGGTTGAATTCCAGCTTCCAGCGCTGCGCGCTCTGGGTGTGCTGCATCCACAGTTCCAGCGTGCCGACTTCGGTTACGGACGGGTGTAGCGTGACCGGCACCACCTGAGCTTCGGCGCCTGCCGCGGCCGGCAGCGTCAAGGACAATCCGGCCAGTTCGTCCAGCGCCTTGGCGGCGTTGTTCACCACCGTGCCGACGCGGTCGCCGGCGCGCACGCTGGAACTGAAAAACCGGAAATCCACGGTTTCACCGGTCACGAGGCCGAATTCGCGGCCGGCCAGTTCCAGATCCGTACCTTCTTCCGTGCCCTGCGGCACGATGCATATGCCCTTGACCGGCGGCACATAGCCCGGCACGGCCGGAGCCGGGCTTTCCAGGCCCAGGTAGAACGAGCGCGAGGTGCCGGCGCGGATTTTGATGCCGCGCCCGGACGCCTGCACCGCGCCGTAATAGGCCGCGCCGCGCGACACCGCGACATCCAGGCCGGCGCTCTGCAATTCCTTGAGCGTGCTGCCGGCGCCCAGCCAGTTTTGCAGCAGTTCCACGATGCGGCGCCGGAACGGCTCGGCTTCGAACACGCCGCCGTTGAACAGCACGGCCGTGGGTTTGAGAATTTCCGCCTCGCCGTCGGTCACCGCGGCGCCCAGCGTGGCGGCCAGGGCGGGGTCGGAGCGCACGTTTTCCAGCGCGCGGCGCAGGAAGCGCGCGAGGTGTTTGCTGATCGCGGCTTCGGTCGCGTAAGCCAGGCCGTATTCCTGCAGGCCTACCGATTTGCGCGCGGCCGGCAGCTGGTCCGGTGTGGTCAGCGGGAAATAGCCCTCGACCAGAATTTGCGTGACGTCCTCGCGCGTGAGCGTGGTGGTCAGGGTTTTGGCGAACAGTTTGGCGCCGCGCGAAGCGACCGCGATGGTCAGTTCCGCCAGAGACTGATCGGCCAGCAATTTTTCCTTGGCCGCGCGCGCGCCCTGCACCAGGCCCAGAAACTGCCAGTCGTCCAGTTCCGCGCCGGCATCCTCGATCTTGCCCTTGAGCAGGTAGGCCAGCGCCAGATCCATGTTGTCGCCGCCCAGCAATATGTGCTCGCCGACGGCGATGCGGTGCAGTTCCAGTGCCTTGGACAGGCCGTCCGTGGCTTCCGCGACCGCGATCAGGCTGAAGTCCGTGGTGCCGCCGCCCACGTCGCACACCAGCACCAGGTCGCCCGCGCCCACCTGTTCGTTCCAGGCACGTTCGCCGGGATGATCCAGCGCATGCGCGATCCAGGCATAGAACGCGGCCTGCGGCTCTTCCAGCAGCGTCACCTTGCCCAGGCCGGCCGCGCGTGCGGCATCGTGCGTGAGCGTGCGCGCCACTTCGTCGAACGAAGCCGGCACCGTGAGCACCACCTGGCAGTCTTCCGGGCGCACCGCCTCGCCGCGCTGCGCGAAGTGGTGCGCCACGGCCGCGCGCAGGTGTTCCAGATACAGGCGCGAGGCGTCGAACGGCGACAGCTTGCCGTCTTCCATGTCGGAGTGCCACGGCAGTATGGGTGCGCGCCGGTCCACGTGGGGGTTGCACAGCCAGGACTTGGCGGATACCACGACACGGTCCGGCACCAGCGCCGCGCGTTCGCGCGCAAACGCGCCGGCCACGCGGCCGGCCTCGCCGCCCCAGGGCAGCGCCAGCGCATCGTCGGCATATTCGCCGGCCGCCGGCAAATACAGCACGGACGGCAACAGCGGCTTTTCGGCGATCACGCCGGGGCCGAGCGACTGGGTGATGGGCACGCCTTCGGCCGTGCCGCCGTCGATGCGGCACAGGCTCAGGCAGGAATTCGAGGTGCCCAGGTCTATGCCCAGGCTGTAAGGAGCATTCATGGCAAAACTTTCAATGCGGATATGCGCGCCGCGGCCGCTCCGCCGCGCGGCGGGCGCGCGCGCGGCGCGGCGGTGTCAGTGGATTTCCACTTCCACCGGCGTAACCAGGTTGTCGCCTTTGGGGTCTATCGGGCGCGTATGGCGCGGCAGCGCCAGCTTGGACGTTTTCCAGCCGCGATGCACGATCACGCCGGCATAGGGCGGCTCGCCCTGCAGTTTGCCGATCAGGCGGTAGCGGTCGAGGTCGGCGCCCTTTTCGAGATTGATGCGTTCGCCTTCCTTGCCGGTATGCGCCGGTTCTATGGCCAGGTATTCGCGCATCACGGCCGCGCAGCCCTGATGCACCACGCGCGAGGCGGCGGCCACCTGGGCATCGCCATAGGCGCTGATATCTTCCATGACGTAATCGAGGAAGCGGCCCTTGTCCTGCAATAGCGCCAGCAACATGAGCGCCTCGCCGGTCTGCACCGGTTCCTGGCGCGGCGGCGGCGGGGGCGGAGCTGGCGGTGCGGGCGGCGGCGCAGGCTGTGGTTTGGGTTCGGGCGGCAGCGCTGCGGCCGGTGCTGGCGCGCTGCGGCGCGTCGTGTAGGCCAGTACGGCAATCAGCGCGCACAGTACGGCCAGCGCAATATCGCGCAGCAGCCAGAGGTTCGCCGGGACAGCCTCGGGCGGCAGGGGCAGGAGGCGCAGGATGGCCAGCAACAAGGCCACGACAGCGGTAATGGTCAATCCCATATGTGGTCCGGAAGTAGATGGAGGCGGAGGTGCTGCAGCCGGCGGCGGAGGGCGCCGCCGCGCCGGCCGGGCTTGCGTCGGGGCCGAATTTTCGCCCACAGCGCGATGCTCTGCACGCGCCATGATGCATTTTCGGGCGCAGGTGCGGCAAGTTGCAACGCGGGCGGCAAGCCTGGTGGCTGGCGGCAGGCCGCATGCTAGCATTTTTTGCTGCACTGCCGCAAAAAATGTCCGGCGGCGCGCCGGCGTGGGGACTTTTGGCCACAACTCTGGCAAACTGTGCGGCATTTCGCGCCCTCATATTTTCGGAACCAATTCAGTGCTTTAGCACTCTCTTTCCGCTCCGGTGCACGCACCGTGGCGGTGCGCCGCAGCCGGTCTGCCCGGTGCTGCCGCGAGGTGGAAAATCTGAACGGGGGAAGCCACCGCTCCCGCTATCTGATGAAAACGATGCAAAACCATTTGCCTGACGAACTGGCTCCGTTCGATGCAGCCGTTCGTGCCCATGACGCGGCCCTGGCCGCGCTGGGGCTGGATATCTGGGTGGGCAGCGAGCCCACTTTCACCAACCGCCATTCCACTGCGCCCGAGTGGATGAATGCCGCCCTCGGGCAGGACAAGCAGGAACGCGCGGAACGCCTTGCTGCGCTGCTCGCGCGGCGTTCGCGCGGTGCCGTGCTGATGCGTTCCGTGGGGCGCTGCTATCCCGGCGAAAAAGTGCCGCGCTGGAGCTATGGGGTGTTGCGCGAGCGCGACGGCAGCCCGCTCTGGAACGGTCCGCCCGATCCGCTCATGCTGGATGCACCGGCGCCGTCCATGCCCGAGCTGGAAGATTTTGCCCAGGCGTTCATGAGCGCCGCCGCGGCGGCCGGGTTTTTGACCTGGCCGGTGGCTACCAGTGACGACGGCAGCCTGCGCGTGCTGCTGTCGGAAGCCGGCCCGGCGCGCCGCCGTCCGGCCGCCGAAGTGCTGCAACGCCCGTCCATCCACAGCTTTTGCAGTCCCGACGGCGCGGTGCCCGACGATCTGGCGGCCGAGGGGCATTTCCTGTTCCTGCTCGGCACGGACACTTGCCGCGAGGCGGCGGTGGCGCGCGTGGAATTGCCCGACCTGTGCACGCCCGCGCGCCTGCGCACGCTGCTCGGCGTGCTCGCCCAGGCGGCGCGCGCCTGCGCGCTGCCGGCGCTGGTGCTGGCCGGTTATGCGCCGCCGCTGGACGCCACGCTGGCCTGGAGCACGGTGACGCCCGATCCGGCGGTGATCGAAGTGAACATGGCGCCCTATGCCAGCGTGAGCGACATGCTGGACGCCACGCGCACATTGTTCGACAGTGCCGGCGATCTGGGCCTGGACCCGTTCCGGCTGTGGTTCAACGGCGACGTGGCGGATTCCGGCGGCGCCGGCCAGATCACCCTGGGCGGGCCCAGCGCGGCCGCCAGCCCGTTCCTGAAGGCGCCGCAGCTATTGCCGCGGCTGGTGCGCTATGTGAACCGGCATCCCAGCCTGTCCTATCTGTTCGCGCACGACTATATCGGCGCTTGCGGCCAGTCGGCGCGCGCCGACGAGCGCAACCGCGAGCACGTCGATGAACTGGAACTGGCGCTGGAACTGCTGGCGCGCGCGCGCGACGTCGAGCCCGAGCATATCTGGCGCAGCCTGTCGCCGTTTCTGGCCGACATCGCGGGCAATACGCATCGCGCCGAAATCAACATCGAAAAGCTCTGGAATCCGTATCTGCCGGGGCGCGGCTGTCTCGGCCTGGTGGAATTCCGCGCCCTGCGCATGGCCAGAAGCGCGCAACAGCTGGCGGCGCTGGCGGCGCTGTTGCGCAGCGTGGCGGCGCGGCTCGCGCTGGCCGAATTCGACGAGCCGCTCGCCTATTGGGGCGCCGAACTGCACGACCGCTATGCGCTGCCGTTTTTCCTGCAGCGCGACCTGCAAACCGTGTTCGACGATCTGGCGGCGGCCGGCGTGGGGCTGGACGCGGCGCTGCGCGAACTGCTGGTCGATGACGAATTTCGCGTGTTCGGCCGCGTCGCATGCGGCGGCGTGGAACTGACCATACGCCGCGCGCTGGAATTCTGGCCGCTGGTGGGCGATGCGGCCAGTCAGGAATCCGGCACTTCGCGCCTGGTCGATTCCAGCAATGCGCGCCTGGAACTGTGCCTGCGCGCGCGGCCGGGCGCCGATCCGGGCGAACTGGCGGGCTGGCGCGTGGCCGCGCACGGCGTGGCGCTGCCCATGCAGAGCGGCAGCGATGCGGCCGGCGCGGCACGGGTATTCGGGCTGCGCTACCGGCGCTACCAGCCGGCACTGGGCCTGCACCCCGGCCTGCCGGCCCACGGGCCCATAGAAATGACGCTATGGCATCCGGACCTGGGCCAGGCGTTGGCAATTTCGCTGCACGAATGGCGTACCGACAATCTGCCTTACGACGGGCTGCCCAAACACCACGGCGACGCCGGTGAGCGCCGCGCCGCGCGTGTGCAGGCCGTGGCCGCCGCGCCGCCGGCGCAACTGCGCGTGCCGCCGCGCGCGGCCATGAGCCGCTGCTGCCTGGATTTACGCTGGCTGTAGCGCTTGCGCTGCCGCGCGGCGCCGGCACGGCGCCGCTGCCCGCGCTCAAAGCCAGGCCATCAGTCCGGTTTCGAACGGGTGGATAAGCCCGGCGTGGGCCGGATAGGCGCGCAGACGGCATTCCATGCGCCCGCACCAGTCGGGCGTGAAATCCAGCGCATACAGTTGTTCGCCGCCGGCCAGGCGCTCGGTGGCGTGCAGCGCATAGCGCTTGGTGCGCGGCGCGTGCGGGGCCTCGCCGGGGCGCGAAAACAGCGCTTCGACGCGCACGTCGGCGGCGTCCAGGCCGGCCAGGTCCACCGCCACGGCAAGGCGCAGGGCGCTGCCGAAGTCGCTGCGCGCGGCCGGGCCGTCGGCACGGCGCAGGCGCAGTCTGGGCCAGGCCGCCGCAACTTTGGCTTTCCATTGCGCGAGCGCGCGCGACAGCGCGTAATCGTCCTGGGCGTGGCGCCGGCCCTGGGTGGCGGCGGGCTGGTAGAACTTGGCGACATATTCGCCCACCATGCGCGCGGCGTTGAAGTGCGGCGCGATGCGCTCTATGGAGCGCTTGGCGAGCGCCACCCAGCCTGGCGAATAGCCCTGGCTGCCGCGCGCGTAATACAGCGGCACGACTTCGTCCTGCAGGATTTCGTACAGGGTGCGCGCCTCGTCGCGCGCCCGGCTGGCGTCGTCCAGGCCTTCATAGACGGGTTTGATGGCCCAGCCGTTGCTGCCGTCGTAACCTTCGCCCCACCAGCCGTCCAGCACCGACAGGTTGATCACGCCGTTCAGCGCGGCTTTCATGCCCGATGTGCCGGATGCTTCGAGCGGATAGATGGGGTTGTTGAGCCACACATCCACACCGCCCAGCAGGCGGCGCGCGAGGCGCAGGTCGTAATTTTCCAGCAGCAGGATGCGCCCCTCGAATTCCGGCATGCGCGCATATTCGGCCAGCCGCCGTATGCTGTCCTGCGCCGGCTGGTCGGCCGGGTGCGCCTTGCCGGCGAACAACAGCAGCACCGGGCGCGCGTCGTCGCAGAGGATTTGGCGCAGCCAGTCCGGGTCTTCGAACAACAGCAGGGCGCGCTTGTAGGTGGCGAAGCGGCGCGCGAATCCTATCGTGAGCACATTCGGGTTGGACGCGTCGGCAAGCCGCAACAGCCGCCCCAGATGCGATTCCGACCCCAGGTTGCGGGCGTGCGCGCGCGCCACCAGGAAGCGCACCAGGTGCAGCATCTGTACCTTGAGCGACTGCCGCACGCTCCAGAACTGGTGGTCCGGTATGTCATGCACGCCGCGCCAGGCCGCGCTGTCGGAACAATTGCTGCTCCAGCCCGTGGCCAGGTAGCGGTTGAACGGCGCGCGCCACTCGGCCGACAGGAAGCTCGGGATATGCACGCCGTTGGTGATGTAGTCGATGGGGTTTTCTTCGGGCGCGATTTGCGGCCACAGCGTCGCGCAGATGCGCGAGGACACCAGGCCGTGTATGCGCGATACGCCGTTCTGGAAGCGCGAGCCGCGCAGCGCTAGCGCGGTCATGTTGAATTCCGCGCTGGCCGGCGTGAGCCCCAGTTGCGCGACGCGCTCGAAATCCACCTGCGCGGCGGCGCAGCGCGGACCCAGATAGGTTTTCACCATGTCCATGGCGAAGTGGTCGTGCCCGGCCGGCACCGCGGTATGGGTGGTGAATACGGTGTTCGCGGCGACGGCTTCCAGCGCCGCCTCGAACGCCAGGCCGCGTTCCGCCAGCGCCAACAGGCGCGCCACGATCAGGAACGCGGCGTGTCCTTCGTTGATGTGCCACACGGTGGGCGTGAGGCCCAGCGCTTCGAGCGCGCGCACGCCGCCCATGCCCAGCAGTATTTCCTGCTCGATGCGCGTGGTTTTGTCGCCGCCGTACAGGCGGTGGGCGATGTCGCGGTGCTGCGGGCTGTTGGATTCGATATCGGTGTCGAGCAGCACCAGGCGCACGTGGCCCACGCGCGCCTGCCACACCTGCACGCCCAGGCGCTGGCCGGCCATGTCCAGTTCTATCACCAGCGGCTTGCCGTCGGCGGCCGGCACCGGCGCCACCGGCAGGTCCTCGAAATCCGAGTCGGTGTAGGCGGCCTGCTGGTTGCCGTGCTTGTCTATGGTCTGCGAAAAATAGCCCTGCCGGTACAGCAGGCCCACGCCCACGAAAGGCAGGCGGTGGTCGCTCGCGGCTTTGCAGTGGTCGCCGGCCAATATGCCGAGGCCGCCCGAGTAAATGGGCAGGCTTTCGTGCAGGCCGAATTCGGCGCAGAAATACGCGACCAAATCCTGCTCGCGCATGCGCTGGGCGACCGGCGAGGGCGCGCTCTGCGCGCGGTAGGCGTCGTAGGCCGCCAGCACCTGGCCGTACTGGTAGAGGAAAATCGGGTCTTCCGCGGCGGCATCCAGGCGCCGCTGCGCGACGCGCTTCAGGAACGCCTTGGGACTGTGCCCGACGGCTTCCCAGAGGCCCACGTGCAGGCGCGAAAACAGGCTGCGCGTGTCGCGATCCCAGCTGTACCAGAGATCGTTGGCCAGTTCTTCCAGCCGCGCAAGTTGCGGCGGCAATACCGGGCGTACGTCGAGCGGGAAGATCGCGGCCATGGGACGGTGTGCCTCCGGCACTTGTTGTGTTCGTAGGGCGCCGGCCCTGCGGCGGCCCGCACGCCGCGCGCGGGGGGCGCGTCAGCGCACGTTGCGCATGCGCTGGCCCAGCATGGCCGGCGTAACCAGCGTGATGCCCTGTTCCGTGACGTGGAAGCGGCGCGCGTCCTCGGCCGCGTCCACGCCTATCTGCATGCCGTCGGGTATGCTGCAGCGCTTGTCTATGATGGCGCGGCGTATCACGCAATTGCGGCCGATTTCTACCGCCGGAAGGATGACCGAATCTTCCACCAGGCTGTAGGAATTGATGCGCACGCGCGAAAACAGCAGCGAGCGGCGCACCACCGCGCCGCTGATGATGTCGCCGCCGCATACCAGCGAATCCACCGCCATGCCGCGCCGGCCGTCGTCGTCGAACACGAATTTGGCCGGCGGCAGTTGCTCCTGGTGGGTCCAGATGGGCCAGGACTCGTCGTACAGGTTGAGCTGCGGCGTAACCTGGGCGAGATCCAGATTGGCTTCCCAGAACGCGTCCAGCGTGCCGACATCGCGCCAGTACACGCCGGACTCGCGCTCGCCCACCACGCTGTCGGCGAAGCTGTGCGCGAACACGTTGTGCTGCGCGACGCAGTAAGGAATGATGTCCTTGCCGAAATCGTGGCTGGAATTCGGGTCTATGGCGTCGCGCTCTAGCTGTTCGTACAGGAAATCCGCCGTGAACACGTAGATGCCCATGCTGGCCAGCGCAACCCCCGGCTGGCCGGGCAGGGCGCGCGGCTGGGCGGGCTTTTCGACGAATTCCACGACGCGCCGGCCGGCATCCACACCCATTACGCCGAAGCCTTTGGCCTGTTCCAGCGGCACCGCCAGGCAGGCCACGCTCACATCGGCGTTCTGGCGCACGTGCTGGGCCAGCATGCGGCCGTAATCCATCTTGTAAATATGGTCGCCGGACAGCACCAGCACGTATTCGGGCTCGTTGCGCAGGATCATGTCGCGGTTCTGGTACACCGCGTCGGCCGTGCCCTGGTACCAGTGTTCGTCGCCGGTTTGCTGCTGCGCCGGAATGATGTCTATGAATTCGTCGAACCGTCCGTCGAGAAAGCTCCAGCCGCGCTGGATGTGACGGATCAGGCTTTGGGCCTTGTACTGCGTGGCGACGCCTATGCGCCGCACGCCGGAATTGATGCAGTTGGACAGCGTGAAATCGATGATGCGGAATTTGCCGCCGAAAGGCACGGCCGGCTTGGAGCGCTGCTCGGTAAGCTGCATCAGGCGGCTGCCGCGCCCGCCCGCCAGCACCAGGGCATAGCTCAATCTGGTCAGTTCGCGCGCGAGGCGCGGATCGTCTACGTCGGTCATCGGGCCGAGGGCTAGCTGTTCGATTCCCATTGCAGCGTCTCCGTCAAGCGGCCCTCGCCTCGGGGTGCGAGTGGCTGTTGCGCTGCACGATATCGCAAAAATCGCGCCAAGTGATTGCGCGATGTCATCCCCCGGGTGACGGCCCAAGGACCTCCGCACGCGCGTGTGGCGCGCATCGGGTGCGTATTGTGCACCCTATTGCCGGGTGGCGCGGCAGGAATTTTGCAGGCAGGTTCCGGCCGGAACAGCCGGGCAGGTGGCGTGGGGCGGGCAGGTGCGGCGGATCAGGCGGGAGCGCCCGAAAACGATGCACGGGCACCATGCCGGTGCCCGTGGTCTGGCGGCTGACGCGCGACGGTTCAGTCCTGGCGCGAGCGCGGTGCGGCCTGGGCCGGTGCGGGCAGGTCGTTGGCGGCTTGCGGCGGCGTGGTCTGGGCGCTGCGCAGGCTGCCGGAAAACACCGCGGTGGGCCATGCACATTCCACGCCCAGGTTGGTTTCAAACAGGTCGGGTGCGGCGGATTTGGAGCTGAACCAGAATTTCATGGCGACTATTCCTCGGGGCGGCCGGCGTACAGGTATCAATTTAACCGGCGCCAAATTAAGAAAATGTGAAATGTGCCGGATTTGCAGAAATTTTCTGCCCGCACAGGCGCTCCGGGCATGGCCTCGCACGTAGCACGACGCGTGCCAGGATGCCGCGCACGGGGCTCTGCGCATTCCGGTAAGTACATTAAAAGGCGGGCACTTGGCCGGATCGCGTCGCAACGCAGCAATTTTGGCTAAGAATCATGGCAAAAACGGGGCAGGGCAGCGCTTTGCCGAACGCTGCGCTGCATTCGGCGCAGGCCTTCGGGCCGGCCACCGCGGAGGGTGCGGCGCGCGTGCGCATGCGCCACGGCGCCGGCGCGGCGCGCAGCCGGGCCATGCGCGGGCCGGAGCCGGAGGGCAGGGGGGAGAGCAGTTTTGCGCGCGCCGCCGAGGCGGCCCGTACGGGCCGGGCGGCGCAGGTTAGCCGCGGCGCGGGTGCCGCGGTTGCGGCCTTGACCAGCGCCGCAGACGTATCAGGAACGCGGCGAGGCGGCTAAATCCGTCGCGGCCTGGGGCGCCGCG
>JAEUNN010001090.1 GCA_016791085.1 Rhodocyclaceae bacterium
TCCCAGTGCGCTTCGCCATCCAGTCCGCTGGCGCGCTCGAAGCCGGCGACCGCGCTGCGCGCGACCAGGCAGTTGCGATGCACGCGCACGAAGCGCTCGGGAAATTCCTGTTCCAGGGTATTCAGCGATTCTTCCAACAGGAATTCGCGCGCGCCGGTGCGCGCCGTGACGTACTTCTGCTCGGCCTTGAGGTAGAGGATATCCAGCACCGGCACCAGCAGGATGCGGCCGCGCTCGCTGCACGACAGGTGGGTGCGCGCACCGGCCTGCAGTTCGCGCAAGGTGGCGCTGTCGAGCGGCACGCGCGTTCGCGCCTTTTCCAGCGCCGCCAGCAGGCGTTCGGCACGTACCGGCTTGACCAGATAATCGACCGCATTGAGGTCGAAAGCCTGCACGGCGTACTGGTCGTAGGCGGTCGTGAATACGACGGCCGGGGTATGCGAGAGACGCTGCAGATGCGAGGCGAACTCCATGCCGTCCATGACCGGCATGCGGATATCGACCAGCACCACATCGGGGCGCGCCGGCCCCTGGCGCATGCCCAGGTCGGCCAGCGCCTGCGCGCCATGTTCGGCTTCGCCCACGCATTCATTGGGCAGTTGCGCGTCTATGTCGTCGAGCAGGTTGCGCAGGCGCAGGCGCGCCGGCGCTTCGTCATCGACTATATAGATACGCAGCCGCCGTGCCCGGTTCACGGTCAGCCTCCGCCTCGCTCAGTGCAGGTAGGGTATGCGCATGCGCACATGATAATGTCCCTCGCCCTGGTCTGTTTCCATGCCTGCCTCCAGATCGAAAAACAATTCGAGCCGCTCGCGGATATTATCGAGCGCCATGCGATTACCCGCCACCGAATGCGCCGTCGCGCACACCGGGTTGGTGACTTCCAGCAACAGATTGGCGCCGGAGCGCGCGATCACGACGCGGACTTCGGCCGGCCCGGGCGCGGGTTCCACACCATGATAGACGGCATTTTCGAGCAAGGGCTGCAACATGAGCGGCGGCACCAGCGCGTCCGTCGGCGCCCCGTCCAGCTGCCAGCGCACGACCAGGCGCTCGCCCAGCCGCAACTGTTCCAGCGCCAGGTATTGCCGGCACAGGGCCAGTTCGTCCGCAAGGCGTACCAGTTCCACATTTTCGCGCATGAGGGCGCGAAACAGGTCGGCCATTTCTTCCAGCGCCGATTCGGCGCGGCGGGCATCGCTGCGTATGACGCCGAGCACGGCATTGATGCTGTTGAACAGGAAATGCGGACGTATGCGCGCCGTGAGCGCGAGCAGGCGCGCTTCCGCGAGTGCCGGCGACAGCACGCGCGCGCGCCAGTCGAAATACACCCACGCCAGCAGACAGGCAATCAGCGCCCAGAACACCACATAGGCAGGATCGGCCGGCGCAAGGTGGCCGAGCGCAAACGCCGGCAACAAGGCGTAGGCGGCACCAAACCCGGCGATCACCAGCCAGGCAAGCGCCGGCGCGAGCCGCGCGAGGCGGGGTTGCGCGGCGTACAAGGTGGCCAGGCACAGCAACAAGGGCGGTTCGACATAGGCGGCTAGGTCGAAGATCGACATGACGGAGGCGTTCCACCCCCCCGCGAAGGCGATGGCGCCCAGCAGCGCGCCGGCATTCACGAGCAAGGTCAGGCGCAGCAACACCCCGAGCCGGCGGAAGTCCGGCAGCGGGGAGGCGCGCACACGCTTTTGC
>JAEUNN010001098.1 GCA_016791085.1 Rhodocyclaceae bacterium
GATCTGCGTAACCGGGGTGCCTTCCAGCAGCACCTGGTTACCCGCAACGTTATCGCCCAAGGTGAGCGTCGCGCCACTTGCCAGGCGGACATTGCCGCCATTGGCCTGAACCGGCGCATTGACATTCAAGGCAGCGCCGGCTTCGACGTTGATAAGGCCGCCTTGCGTGGAAATTCCCGAGTTGCCCACGGCAAGCGCATCGCTATCGGTATAGACGAAGCTCGCACCCGCGTTGCTCACGTCGCCATACACGATCGCGGCGTCGTTGCCGGACTGCGCCAGGCTGACATTTCCGGCCGCGCTGACGTGCACAGTTCCGGTACCGCCTATGCGGCCGGCACTTTGCGTAACGCCGGCCGTGGTACTGGTAATGTCCAGCGACGGCGCGGTAATGTCGGCGCCAAGATTGACAGTGCCGGAGGCCTGCAGGCTGACCGATGTCGCGGCGGTGACGGGCGCGGCTATGCTCAAGCTGCCGTTGTTCGCGTTGAACACCAGCACACCGCCGTTTGCGCCGGCGGCCGTATGCGCCCCGTCGACGGTTACCGTGCCGACGGTGAGAGGACCGGAACTGCGGGTCCAGGTCGTAAAGCCCGCGATCGTGGACGGATCGGCGCCGAACTGTGCGCTGGACACGCTGCCCAGGTTGCCGATCAGGCCCAGCGCATTGGCAGTCACCGTACCGGCGGTCTGGCTGACGGTTCCGCCCTCGAACAGCACCTGATTGCCGCTGACCCCGGCATTGAGTACTAGCCCCACCGCCCCGCCGGCAAGATAGATATCGCCCGTGCCGGCGCTGACGGCCTGATCCACCGCCAAGGCGCCGGGCGCGCGCACGCTCACGAGACCATTATTGGTGGTGACGCCGGAAATCGGGACCAGGCTTCCGATAGGAGTGATGGTGCCTATGCTCAGCGCGTCGGCATCGACGTAGCGGAATGCAGCGTTCGGGCTGGTCACCCTGGCGGCGATCACACCGGTGTTATTGGTCGCCTGAGTCAGCGTGGCACCGCCTGCGGCATCGACGACCAGACTGGCCGCCGCAAGGATGCTGCC
>JAEUNN010001112.1 GCA_016791085.1 Rhodocyclaceae bacterium
ATAGAGCCGGAAATCGCGCTGCACCTGCGTTGCGCCCCGCCGCGCGGTGCCGGTGTCGAAGCACTGCTGGAATGTGTCGATTGGTGCGCGCACGGCTTTGAAATCGTGCAGTCGCATTTTCCGGGCTGGCGCTTCCGCGCACCCGATACGGTCGCGGATGGTGCGCTGCATGGCTGTTATGTCTACGGCGAGCCGCTCGCACTGGACAGCCTCGCCCCCGACCCGGCGCGCGCGCTGGAAGCTTGCAGCGTGAGTTTGTACCGCGACGGCGAATTGTGCGCGCGCGGCCGTGGCGGCAACGCCCTGGGCAATCCGCTGGCCGCCCTGGCCCACCTGGTTGCGGTGCTGGATACGCAAGGACCCGAGGTGGCGCTCAAAGCCGGCGAAATCGTCACCACCGGCACACTCACGCCGGCCCTGCCGGTGCGGCCCGGTGAAACCTGGCATACGGAAATTTCCGGCATCGCGCTGGACGGGCTCGCACTGCGCTGCTGCTGAAGGCGCGGATTACGCGTGCGCGCGTTGCCGCTGGTGCGGTAATTCGTTCGCCCATCCGTAACCGATACGTAACAGCCCCGGCAGCAAGCTTCTGCCCATGGCGCGGGCAATTCCGCCCGCAACCCCAAGGACAGGAGCAAATGCCATGAACGCCTTACCAACGCCGACCCGCCTCAAACTGACACTCAAAGCCCTGCCCGCAGCTTGCCTGCTCGCCACGTTCACGGGCGCCTCGGCGCTGGCGCCGGGGCAGCCCGACGTGGTCGCGGAATGGAACGCGCGGCTGGTGCAGGTCATGAATGCCGTACCCACGCACGGACCCATGCAGGCGCGCAATTTCGCCATCATGAATGTCGCCATGTTCGAGGCCATCAACGCCACCGCGCCGCGCTATCAGTCCTACGCCGGCGGCGTCGCGCCGCAGCCGGGCGCCGCACCCGAAGCGGCGGCGGCCACCGCGGCGTACCGCGTGCTGGCGCGGCTGTACCCGAGCCAGGCCGAACAACTGGGCAGTGCGCTCGCCAAGGATCTGGAAAAATTGCCCGACGGCCCGGCGCGGCGCGCCGGCAGCGCGCTGGGCGAAGCCGCCGCGGCCGCCACGCTGGCCGCGCGCGAAAAGGACGGCGCCGAGCAGCCCGGCATTTACGAAGCGCCGGACACGTCCACGGCCTACCAGCCGAATCCCGGCGCCAAGCCGGTCGCGCCGGCCTGGGGCAAAGTGCCGACCTGGGTGCTGCCGGATGCTTCGGCGTTTCGCCCGCCGGCCCCGCCGCGGCCCGGCAGCACGGCTTATAAGCACGACTACCAGGAAGTCAAAAGCGTGGGCGGCAAGGACAGCACGGTACGCAGCCCGGACCAGACCGACGCGGCGCGCTTCTGGATGATATTGGGCACCGAAGCCTGGGTGCCCGTGCTGCGCAAGCTGAGCGAAGCGCGCGGCCAGACGCTGGCGGAAAGTTCGCGCGTGTATGCGCTGGTGGCGCTGGCCGCGTCCGACGCGATGTCGGCCTGCTGGGATGCCAAATACACCTATTCTTACTACCGGCCCGTGACGGCCATACGCGCCGGCAACGGGGCCGGGGAATTCGCGCCCGACCCGGCCTGGGAACCGGCCATCCCGACGCCGCCCTTCCCGGCCTATGTGTCCGGCCACGCCTGCTATTCGGGGGCTGCCCAGCGCGTGCTGGAGGGGGTGTTCGGCCGCGACGCCGACCTGTCCATCACGCTCACCAGCCGCACCGCGCCCGGCGTGTCGCGCCGCTTCGCGCGCATCGGCGATGTCGTCGAAGACATTTCAAACGCCCGCGTCTGGGGCGGCATACACTGGCGCACCGACCAGACCATGGGCGTGGCCCTGGGCGGGCGCGTCGGCGCCTATGTGCTGGAACATGCGCTGCAGCCGCTGCCGGCCGACCAAATGGCGACGCGGCCACGCTAGTCCGGCAAACCTCAAGCGCCGGACGGGGCATTTTGCCCCGTCCGCAACATTTCCATCCACGCTTCCCGGCCCGGGGCCTTCGACCCGCGGCGGCTTGCGAACACCCAACGACCGGCACAACGCCAACGTGGGGAAGAAATCCATCGCCGCCCTGCAGCCCGCCGCAGTGCGCGCAGGCGGCCGCCCGTCCGTCCCGCCCGGATCGCCCGCCGCGCCGGTCCGGCGCCGGCTCAGATTTTTTTGTGCGTGCCGTCGCAATACGGCTTGTTGGCGCTGTGCTTGCAGCCGCACAGCCAGGCCGTGCCGCTCTTGTCGGCATTGAATTGCACCGGCGTGAATGGCCCGCCCTTGTGCGAGCCGTCGCAAAACGGCTGATTTTTGCTGTTGCCGCAGGCGCACCAGTAATAGGTCCTGCCCGCTACGAGTTCGACCGCGAACGGACCCCTTTGCGCGATATTCGGTTGCGGATCGGCCATGGCGACTATCCTCCTTCGGGTTGCGGAAGGCAGAAGCTTACTCTGGCCCGGCCGTGCCGGCCAGCCGCCCGGGCGCGCCTCAGAGGCTGCGATGGCGCGCCCGCAGCAAGGCCGCAAACACCATGCCCAGCGGCAATATGGCCGTTCCGGCGGTGGCGAACAGCGCGGTCGGTCCGGCCGCATGGAACAGGGCCGCACCGGCCGACACGCCGAGCGACTGGCCCAGGAAAAACGCCGACGCGAAAAACGACACGGCGGTGCCGCGCACCTGCGGCGCCATCTGCGTGGCATTGGTCTGCAGCGTGTTATGGATCATGTAAAAACCCAGCCCCAGCAGCAGGCAGGCCGGAACCGCATAGCCCCAGGCCGGTGCCAGCGCCACCATCCACCAGGCCGCGGCAATCAGCAGCGCCCCGGTCATGGCCAGCCCGGTTTCGCCGAGGCGGCGCACCAGACTTCTCGACACGAATATATAGCCCAGTCCGCCCAGCCCGAAAGTGCCGGCCAGGGCGCCGGCCATGGACATGGACAGTTCGAAACGCTGATGCAGGAACAGCGGCACCAGGGCAAGACCGCCGAACACCAGCATGCCCTCCAGAAACACCACGGTCAGTACCACGCGCGCCCAGCCCACGCGGAACAGAATGGAAGCCTGGACGGCCAGGCCGGCCGGCGGCGCGCCGGTGCCGGCGGCATGGCGCGCCAGCGGATTGCGGCGCGCTTCGCCCAGCACGCGCAACCCCACGGCCAGATAGAGCACGCACAGGAAGCCGAAGGCCCAGCGCCAGCCCACGGTGTCGGTAAAAATTCCGCCCACGAACTGACCGCCGACCACGCCCAGGATTTGCCCGGCCAGAAAGCGCGCCAGCGTGGCCTGGCGATCCTGATAGGCGACGCGGTCGCCTATCCAGGCCATGGACAGCGGAATGATGCCGGCCGCGGACGCACCCAGGAACAGCCGCGCCAGGATGAGCGCGTCCAGCGTGGGCGCAAGCGCCGCAGCCAGCGTGCCCAGCGTGCAGGCCAGCGTGGTGAGCGCGATGAGCCGGTATTTTCCTATGCGGTCGCCCAGCGGCCCGAAAAACGCCTGCACCAGGCCATAAGAAACCGAAAACCCCGATACGACCAGCGCCACGCGCGCCGGCGCGGCGCTGAAGGCGCGCGCCAGTTCCGGCAACATCGGATCGCATACGCGCGCCGATACCGAACTGGCAAATGCCGCACTGGACAGCAGCACGATGGCCCGACGCAGGTCGGGATCGGGTGTAAGGCTCATGCGCAAGGTCCGGGCTGATCCGAAAATGGCGGGCCGCGCAGCGCCAAGCTCACGCGCACCCGTTGCGCAGTATAGGCGGCGCGCAGCAGCCGGCCGGCCGGCTGCTTGCGCGCCGCCTGGGCATCCGCGCCGCGCCCACCGGCCTGGCACTGCCGAGCATGGCCGCGCGCGCCTTGGCTCCAGCCTGCGCCGGCCAGCATGTCCGGCGCAGGCACGGCTGCGGGCGCCGCGCCGTATTTGCGCAGACCACGGCCCCGCCGCCACGCCCGAAAAGGCACATCGCCCCATCCCGGCAGCCAGGCCTGACCGTCCTTAACGCCACTCTCAAGACTGAACGGCCGGGGCCACCCTGCTAATGCGCAGCGCACGGCCGCCGCTATTTGATCAATCTCAAACGCCCGCCTGGAACCCGGCAGTCGTGAATTAGTTTCCGCAACTAATACCAAGCTTATTGCATAAACGATAGACGATCGCTATACTCGCACGGTGCTGATGATTTCGTCGGCACATTGCCGCGCGGACGTGCTGGCATCGGACACCTGAGGGGCGTACCACAAGCATCAAAAAATCTTTAAAAAATATCTAAATAGCAGACGATACTCGCAACATCATGCACTTGACCGGCTCCACACGCAGCACTCGCGGAGCCGGTCAATTTTTTTGCGCGCCCGGCTTCAGCTCAGTTTGATGGGCAGGCTGGTGATGCGCCGGGCGCCGGCCATGGCCAGCGCATTGGCCACGGCGGGCGCTATCGGCGGCAGGCCCGGTTCGCCCACGCCGCTGGGCGGCGCGGTGCTAGGCACGATATGCACTTCGACTTTTGGCATTTGCGGCATGCGCAGCACCGCATAGTCGTGAAAATTGGATTGTTCGACGCGCCCTTTATTGAAGGTGATGGCACCGGTCAGAGCCGCCGACAGCCCGTAACCTATGCCGCCTTCCATCTGCGCGCGCACCACGTCGGGGTTGATCGCAATGCCGCAATCGACCGCGCAGACCACGCGGTCCACGCTGAACGACCCATCCGGCTTGATGCTGACTTCGGCAACCTGGGCCACCACGCTGTCGAACGATTCGTGCAGCGCGAGGCCGCGCCCGCGCTTTTCGCTGGGTGCGCCCTGCGCGAGCGGCTTGGTCCAGCCGGCTTTGTCCAGCACCAGCCGCAACACGGCAAGGTGGCGTTCGCGCCCGGCCAGCAGTTCCAGGCGCAGTTCGGCCGGGTCGCGGCCGGCCGCGGCGGCGATCTGGTCGATGAACGTTTCGACCGCGTAGGCGTTGTGCGACGATGCCACCGAGCGCCACCACAGCACCGGCACGGGTAGGTCCGGCATATGCACATCCACGGTTTGCGCCGCAAACCCGTAAGGCAGGTTGTAAGCGCCCTTGAGCACGGTGGGATCCAGCCCGTCCTTCACGCGCCCCTTGAGTGGCGAACTGGCGAGTATGCCCTGGCCGACGATGCGGTGCGTCCAGGCCACGATTTTGCCCTGGCCGT
>JAEUNN010000875.1 GCA_016791085.1 Rhodocyclaceae bacterium
GGCAGCGACGAATACTGGCTTTTCGCGCGCACGCGCTGCAGCGCGGCCGCGATTATGCTTTTGTGATCGAAAGGCAGGGCCGGCAGCCGTTCCACCGGCAGCAGACTTACGGCGCCATGGCCGGCCCGCAGCAGGGCTTCCGGCACCAGCGCATAATATGCCACGGATATGGACCAGCCGCGCGGGTCGCGCCCGGGTCCGGAAAACGTGGCAAGTTGCTCAAGATAGGGGCTTTCGATACCAGCCTTATCGCGCAGCACACGTGCCGCGGCATCTCGGGTGTCGTTGTCCTGCCTGGTCCGCACATAGCCGCCCGGCAATGCCAGCACACCTTCGAATGGCGCATGTTCGCGCTTCAGCAAAGCCACGTGCAAAGCGCCGCCGCACAAGGTCAACAGCACCGTGTCCACGGTACAAATGACCCCAAGCTCCTCCGGATTTCCCATCACTTAGTCCGATTTTTTTACGAAGCATCGCGAACGGTGCAAATTATGGCACGCCGACTGTAGTTTTTGTTGCCAATGTTAGTTGCATCTGTATCCTAACTGGCGTAATCTGGGTCCACCGCATGAACCAGGAGCAAACCATGAGCGAACGCGTCGAATTATTGATCATCGATCCGCAAAACGATTTTTGCGATCTGCCGCCGGCCTGGTGCCCGCCCGACGCACTGTCCGGCCGCCCGCTCGCGCCGGCCCTGCCGGTGTCCGGCGCGCATGCCGACATGCGCCGTCTGGCAAGTTTCATACGCAACTGCGCGCAGGCGCTGGACGCCATCACGCTCACGCTCGACAGCCACCACCGCCTGGACATTTCCCACCCCACGTTCTGGCGCCGCGGCGACGCATCGGCGGTCACGCCCTTCACGGAAATCCGCGCCGCCCAGGTACGCGCGGGCGAATTTTTGCCGCGCGACCGCGATGCCCTGGCGCCCAGCCTGGCTTACCTCGACGCCCTGGAAGCGCGCGGACGTTACACGCTCATGGTGTGGCCGGTGCATTGCGAAATCGGCAGTTGGGGCCACAACGTCCATGCCGCTGTGCTCGGTGCCTGCGGCGAGTGGGAAAGCCAGCGGCTAAGGGCCATGCAGACGGTATTCAAGGGCACCAATCCGGGCACCGAACATTACAGCGCGCTGGAAGCCGAAGTGCCGCTGGCGGCCGACCCCGGCACGCAACTTAACCGTCCGCTCATCGCCGCGCTGGACCGCGCCGACCGCCTGCTGGTGGCCGGCGAAGCCAGCAGCCACTGCGTGAAAGCCACGGTCGAACATTTGCTCGCCCATCTGCCCAGCGGCCGCACCGACAAGCTGGTGCTGCTGACCGACTGCATGAGCCCGGTCAGCGGCTTCGGCGCGCAGGCCGAGGCATTTCTGGCGGACGCCCGGGCACGCGGCGCAACACTCGCCACCAGCACCGAATTGGCCGCGCAACTGGCGGCCTGACGCAAGCGATAAAACCATGTCTCCCATCATCGACAGCCTGCTAGACACCGATCTGTACAAATTCACGATGTGGCAAACCATGCTGCATCGTCATCCGCAAACCCAGGCCGAATATCGCTTCGTGTGCCGCAACCGCAGCGCCTACCCGCTGGCCGAATTGCTGCCGGAGGTCGAGCGCGAACTGGACCATCTGTGCACGCTGACTTTCCGGCCCGACGAATTGCAATACCTGGCCGGGCTGCGCTTCATGAAGTCGGACTTCATCGACTTCCTGCGCATATTCCGCTTCCAGCGTCCTTTCATCACGGCACGCGCCGAGGGCGAAGCGCTCGCCATCGTGGCGCGCGGGCCCCAGGTGCATGTCATGGCCTTCGAAATATTCGTGCTGGCCATCGTGAATGAACTGTATTTCCGCCGTTACGACCGCGCCGCCGCGCTGACCGAAGGCCGCCGCCGGCTCGCCGCGAAGCTGGCGGTGCTGGAAAATTTTGCGTTGGAAGCGCCGCTGCGCCACCCCTTCGAACTATTCGACTTCGGCGTGCGGCGCCGCTTTGCCGGCGACTGGCAGCGCGAAGTCGTGGCCACGCTGAAGCGCGGCGCGCCCGGATATTTCAAGGGCACGTCCAACGTGCTGCTGGCGCGCGAGCTCGATCTGACCCCGATCGGCACCATGGCGCACGAATATCTGCAGAGCTATCAGGCGCTCGGCGTGCGCCTGCGCGACCACCAGAAGGCGGCGCTGGAGGACTGGGTGCAGGAATACCGCGGCGACCTCGGCATCGCGCTGACCGACGTGGTGGGCATGCAGGCTTTCCTGGCCGATTTCGATCTGTATTTCGCCAAGCTGTTCGACGGTTTGCGCCACGATTCGGGCGATCCGGTCTGGTGGGGCGAACTGGCGCTGGCGCACTACGCCAAACTGCGCATCGATCCGCACGGCAAGCGCCTGGTGTTTTCCGACGGCCTCACGCTGGAACGCGCGATCGCGCTATACCGCCATTTCGGCGCGCGCACCCAATTGGGTTTCGGCATAGGCACGCACCTGACCAATGACGTTGGCCTCGATCCCATCAATATCGTGATGAAACTTACGCACTGCAACGACCAGCCGGTCGCCAAACTATCGGACAGCCCCGGAAAAACCTTGTGCGAGGACCAAACCTTCCTGGCCTATCTGCGCCAGGTATTCAATCTCAGGAACTGAAGGCGCCGCAATGTTGAAACTAACCATCGCCCAGCTCAACCTGACCGTGGGCGACATAGAGGGCAACGTGGCGCGCATGATCGCCGCGGCCGGCGAAGCGCAGCGCTGCGGCGCGCACATCGTGGTGTTCCCGGAACTGTCGCTGACCGGCTATTACCCGGGCGACCTGCTCGAGGACGCAGCTTTCCTGCAGCGCGCCGAACGCGGCCTGCAGGCGCTCCGCGCGGCATCCGCCGCAGCCCCGGACCTGTATTGGGTGACAGGTGCGCCGTGCGCCCGGCGCGGCCCCGGCAAGCCGCTCTATAACGCGCTGCGGGTGCTGTGCGCGGGGGAGGTCGTGCTGGACTATGCGAAACAGCTTTTGCCGACTTACGACGTGTTCGACGAACGCCGTCACTTTGAACCCGGTCCCGACGAAGCGCGCGTATTGCGCATCGCCGGCTGCAAGGTGGCCTTCCTGATTTGCGAGGACGGCTGGAACGACGCCGGGCAGGACTATGCCGTGAATCCGTTCCGCCGCCTGCGCGAAGTGGGACCGGATTTGCTGCTCACGATCAACGCGAGCCCGTCGAACCGCGGCAAACAGGCCCAGCGCCTGCACATATTTTCGGCGGCGAGCCGGCGCCACGGCCTGCCCCTGCTGTACGTGAACCACGTCGGCGGGCACGACCAGATCGTCTATGACGGCGCCTCGTTCGCGGTGGAACCCGACGCCGGACCGGTATTCGAGGCGGCACGATACGCCGAGCAGGTGACCACGATAGGGTTCAAGGACGGCCGCTTCTGCGCCGCCGACGGCGGCGCACTGCCCGCCCCGCCCGCCGCGGACCTGCCGGCGCCGGCGTTTTACCGCGCGCAAATTTGCCTGGGCCTGGCCGACTATGCGCGGCGCTGCGGCTTCACGCAGGCGCTGGTGGGCGCGTCCGGCGGCATAGATAGCGCGCTCACGCTGGCGCTGGCGGTCGAGGCCCTGGGTGCCGACAAGGTCGCGGCGGTCACCATGCCGTCCAGTGTGTCGTCGGCGGGTTCGGTGGACGATTCGGCCGCGCTGTGCCGCAATTTGGGCATCCCGCTCGCGCGCCACCCCATCGCCGGCCTGGTCGAGCGCTATGCCGAACAGTTCGAAGCCAGTTTCGGCCGGCCGCTACAGGGCCTGGCGCTGGAAAACCTGCAGGCGCGCGTGCGCGGCACGGTGCTCATGGAATATTCCAACAGTTTCGGCCACCTGTTGCTCACCACCGGCAACAAGTCCGAAATTTCGGTCGGCTACTGCACGCTGTACGGCGACACCAACGGCGGCCTGGGGCTGATCGGCGACCTCTACAAAACCGAGGTGTATGAACTGGCGCGCCACCTGAATGCGGAAAGCGGCCGCGAACTGATCCCGCAAGCCATACTCGACAAGGCGCCCTCGGCCGAACTGGCGCCCGGCCAGCAGGACTCGGACAGTTTGCCGCCCTATCCGGTACTGGACGAAATACTCAAGGTTCTGATAGAAGGCGATCGCCTGGCCGCGCCCGAGCGCGAGCGCGCGCTGCAGTGCGTGGCCGCGCTGCAGGCCGATGCGGCGGGCAGCGCGCTGGTCGAACGCATACGCGCCATGGTGGCGCGCGCCGAATACAAGCGCCGGCAGGCGCCGCCCGTGATACGCGTGCGGGCGCGCGCTTTCGGCAGCGGGCGGCAAATGCCGATTGCGGCCAGATACCTGTGAGGAAAACCATGAATACAAATGTCTCGCCCGGCGCCGCATCCGTCTATATCGGGCGTTTCCAGCCCTTTCACGGCGGCCACGCGGCATTGTTGCGGCGCGCGCTGGCGGCGGCCGAACTGTGCGTGGTGGTGATAGGCTCGGCATTCCAGGCGCGCAGCCCGAAAAACCCCTTCACCTGGCAGGAACGCGCCGAAATGATCCGCCTGGCGGCCGCCGAGGTCGACCGCGAACGCCTGCTGTTCCTGCCCGTGCGCGACTATTACGACGGCGACCGCTGGACCGCCGCGGTGCGGCGCGGCGTGGCGGACGCGCTGGCCGGGCGCTCGATCGCCGCACAAAACATCGCGCTGTTCGGGCATTTCAAGGATGCCAGCAGCGACTACCTGAACGGCTTTGCCGACTGGCAACTGCACGGCCTGGAACGCCAGTCCGCCGCCAACGCGACGGCCATACGCAACGCCTATTTCGCCGGCGCCGGGGGCGACATCGAGGCAGCCCTGGCGGCGCTGGTGGAACAGGCGCCGCCCGCCACGCTGGCATTTCTGCGCGCCTGGGCGGAACTGCCGCACTACGCGGCGCTGGCGCAAGAATGGCGCTGCTTGCGCGACTACCGCGCCAGTTGGGCGGCCGCGCCCTACCCGCCGGTATTCGTGACGGTGGATGCGGTCGTGCATTGCGCCGGCCGCGTGCTGCTGGTGCGGCGCGGCCAGGCGCCCGGCAAGGGGCTGTACGCGCTGCCGGGCGGCTTCATCGAACAGAACGAAACCGTGTATGAATCGGCCTTGCGCGAATTGCGCGAAGAAACCGCGCTGGGCCTGCTCGAAATGTCGCTGCGCCAGTGCCTCAAGCAGGTGCGCGTATTCGACCACCCGGAACGCAGCCAGCGCGGCCGCACCATCACGCACGCGCATTATTTCGACCTGGGCAGCCGCGAACTGCCCGAAGTGCACGCCGGTGACGACGCCGCCGGCGCCGAGTGGCTGCCTGTCGCCCAATTGCCGGCGCTGGAAGCCGGTTTCCTGGACGACCACTTCCACATCCTGGATTACTTTTTCGGGCTCACGCGCGGCGAAGGCTGAGCGGGCGGCGCGGGGGGAGTGCCGGCGCGGCGGGACGCACAGAACTTCCGGGCGGCATGGCGCGGCGCGTTGCGCCACCGCGGGCTTGGCCGCCGCGCCCCCGTCCCGGTCGGGCAAGTCCTACAAAACCGCTCGCCGGCATCCGACAGACCGGGGCGGCGCCCTGGCGCACAGTCAGGTCGAGGAGCCCGCGACCATGCCCACAAGCCCAAACAGCGCGCAGTCCGACCCGCAGCGTGACGATTTGCCGTATCGCGCCGCCGCCGCCCGGCACCCGTCCGGCGCGTACGCCGCCGCGAGCTTGCTGTGCCTGGCGCTGGCGGGCTGCGGCAGTCTGCCGAACCGGGCCGACTTGCCGCCGCCGCCGTCCGGCCCCACCAGCAAGGCCGATTTGGCGCAAAAAATGGAGGTGCATGGCCCGGCCGGGCGCTTGAGCGCCGACCAGCGCAAGGCCCTCATTGCCAGGCTGCAGGCGGAAGGCCGGCAAAGCGCCATGAACCGCCAGCTGGCCGTCATGACCGAAGTGGACAAGGTGGAGCTGTACACGGGCAACGAGGCGCAATTGCTCATAGACGGCCCGCACAGCTTTGCCGCCATGTTCGAGGCGCTGGAGGGCGCGCGCAAGGCCATTTACGTGGAAAGTTTCATCGTCGAGGACGAAAGCGTGGCGCGCCGCTTCGCCAATCTGCTGATGCGCAAACAGGCGGCCGGCGTGCCGGTGTTTCTGCTGTACGACGCCTACGGCTCGATCGCCACGCCGGCCAGCTATTTCGACCAGTTGCGCGCCGCCGGCCTGAACGTATGCGCCTACAACCCGGTCAATCCGCTGGCGCGCCCGGGTTACTGGGGCATCACCCAGCGCGACCACCGCAAAATCGTGGCCGTGGACGGCCGCCAGGCCTTTACGGGCGGCATCAATATCAGCCGCGTGTATGCCTCGGGCTCATTTTCGCGCGGCAAACAGCGCGATCAGTCGGAGTTGACGCGCGACGGCTGGCGCGACACCCAGGTCAGCCTGCGCGGGCCGGCCGCGCAGGCGCTCGAAGCCGTGGTGCGCGCGGGCTGGATCAAACAGGGCTGCAAGGGCGAACTGCCGGCGCCCGGCGACACCCGGCCGGCGCCGGCCGGCGACAAGGTGGTGCGCATCATCGCCAGCAGCCCGGACGGCGAATCCAGCCAGATATACCGCGCGCTGCTGTCGGCGATAGATACCGCGCAACATAGCGTGCACCTCACGATGGCCTATTTCGCGCCCGGCCGCGACTTGATCGATGCATTGAGCGAAGCCGCCCGGCGCGGCGTGGACGTGACGCTCATATTGCCTTCGGTCAGCGACTTTTCGCCCACCCTGGACGCCGGCCGCTCGTACTATGAAGATTTGATGGAAGCCGGCGTAAAAATCCACGAACTGCAAAACGCCTTCCTGCACGCCAAAACCGCCGTGATAGACGGCGTGTGGTCCACAATAGGCTCGAGCAATCTCGACTGGCGCAGCATGGTCGTGAACAACGAAGTCAATGCGGTAATCCTGGGCGCGGATTTCGCGCGCGACATGGAAGCCATGTTCCAGCGCGATCTGGCGCAATCGCAGCGCATTAGCGTATCGGCCTGGGCCGAGCGCTCCATGCTGCAAAAGCTCAAGGAGTGGTTCGCGCGCCTGGGCGAACGTCTGCTCTGACGCAGCGCACA
>JAEUNN010001130.1 GCA_016791085.1 Rhodocyclaceae bacterium
CCGTCCGCGCTGACCGTGACCACGCCCGGGCGGTTCACGAAATAGCGCGTGCCCGTGGCGCCTGCCGTCAGATCCACACTGAGGTTCACGTCGTTGTGCGGCGAAATCTGCAACTGGCGCGTGCCGCCGCCGGTGCTTAGCGTGACCGCGTCGGGATAGGCGTCCAGGCCCAGCGCATACAGATATTGACCCACCGTGTCGGGCGGTACGCCCACGCTTACCGCCGTGGCGGCCTGCACGCCCTGGCTATTCACGGTCAGGATGGTGGAACCATTGTGCGTGGCGTGCAGCAGGCCGGTCGCATCGACGCTGGCCACGGAACTGTCGGAAGACGCGAAATTCAGGTAGCTGGCCGGCAGCACCACGCCCTGCTGGTCGGCAAAATCGCCGATCACGCTGACCTGGAAATCCACCGGCAGCGTGATCGGGTCGGGCCCGACCGCGACGAAATCGCCCACCGCCGGGTCGTACTCGGCAGCTTGCGTGCCGACCACCTGCAATTGCAGTTGCGGGCGGCGCAGCGCGAAATCCAGATTCACGAGCGGCGCATTGCTCACCGTGACGGCTTGCGTGACGGCCGCGGTGGCCATGAAGCCGTCGTCGGCCTGCAGGTCGAAACTGGCCTGGCCGCTGAAGCCGGGCAGCGGCGTGAAGGTCACGGAATGGCCGCCCGGGTCCAGCACGGCCGTGCCGCCCTGGGCATTGAACACGTGGAAATACACCGGATCGCCTTCGGGATCGCTGGCGTAATTCGACAAATCGAGGTGCGCCGGCAGCCCGCTATGCGTGAGCAAGGTGGCGGATTGCAGCGCCGGCGGGCGATTCGCGCGGAAGCCGTAATTGGCCGCCAGCAATTGCGCGTCGGCCGCATCCACCGTGCCGTCGCGGTTGGCGTCGGCGCCAAGCACATAGCCGGTCTGGCCGGCGGCGCGGCCCATGGCGGCGTTCTGCGCGGCCTCGTCCAGGCCATCCACGCTGCCGTCGTGATTCACGTCGCCGGCCACGAATACGCGCAGCGTGTAGGCGCCGGCGCTGGAATTGCCGGCGCCGATCTGCAACAGGTTGAGCCCTTCCCGTTCCACGCCGAATAGCGCGAACGCGCCGCCGCTGCCGCTGCGCGCAATCAGCGCGGTCAAACCTTCGGCCACCGGCACGGCGGGCTGCAAACTGCTGCCGGACTCGCTCAGCACTTCCACGCCTACCAGCACGCGGTGCGGGCGCGTCGAAGCGATTTCGGAGGCGCGCAGACCGAAACTTGCGGCATCACTCGCGCCGGCCGCCAGATTGCCCTGATAGGGCGTGATTTCGAAGCGCGCCGCCCCGCCCAGGTCGGCCGCGAGCGGCGTCACGCTGGTGGTGGCGCCGTAATGGATGGCGCTGCCCACGGCCGGCGCGGGCGCAGTGGCCAGCGTGAGCAAATGCGGGTCGCCGGCCGCGTAGCCGTAGCGGCTGCTGGTTTGCCTTACCGTGTCATGCACGGACATGAGCCGGCCCAGGCTGTCGTAGTCGTACACGATGCGGCTGCCGTCGGGGCCCACGATGGCCGTGATGTGGCCCGCGGCGTCGCGCTGGAAACTTACCGCCGAGCCGTCCGGCGCGCTGATGCCGCTGTCGGAAAAATGCAGCGTCACGCCGGCCGGCGTGCGCAGGTCGGTCACGCCCAGCGTGGCGTCGATTTCATAGCGCGTGCCGTCCGGCGCCGTGAGCGTGTAGTCGGGGCCCGTGAACAAGCCGCTGGCCGGGTTGTAGGGGCGCGCGGTCTGCAGGTCGTAATAGCCGTCGCGGCCGCGTGACAACAAGGTTTCGGCCGATTGCAGGCTGTAATCGATGCCTGCGTCGGGCTGCCACAGCGGCGTGTAGAAAATCACCCCGGTCTGTTCGTGGCGCAAGGTCGTGAAGGTGTAGCCGGCGCGGCGCCCGTCCGGCAGCGTGATATAGAGGCGCGAACCTTCGCGCAGCGGGTTGTAAATGCCTGATTCTTCGCGGCCGGTTTGCGCCACGCTGGTCTGGATTTGCGTATCCACATTGGCGAGGCGCCAGCCCATGCCGAATGCGCCATTCACGTCGCGCGCCAGGGAATCGTAGGACCGTACCAAATCTATCGTGGCGCCGGCCAGCGTGACCGTGAGGTCGGTGGAAGCTTGCGCAAATCGGCCCGGTTTGGCGGCGCTCGTGACTTCCACGCCCAGTTCCGTGCGGCTGGTGCGGCCGCTCACGTCGGTGGCACTGAGGCGCAGCCGGTACGAGCCATTCGCCAGTCCGGCCGGGTCGAAGTGATACAGCACGCCGGAAACCGGCGTGGTACCGCTGGCGACCGGCACGAAAGCGTCCGTGCCGGTGCGCGCGCGTTCCAGCACCCAACTATCCAGATTGCTGTCGCCGACGCTGCCGGCTATGTCGGTGGCCGCGCTTAACAGACTGCCGTTGTCCGGGCCATCCAGCGTGACCACCGGCGCGGCCTGGTCGGCCGCATCGCGCACCTTGAGCGTGGTGCTGGCAGTGCCGGTCAGGCCGTCGGCGTCGGTGGCGGTGGCGGTCACGACATGGCGGCCGGGCGCCTGTGGCACATAGGTGGCGCGGCCATGTTCGTCCAGCGTCAAAGCCTGGCCGTTCACGCTTAGCGTTAGTTGCGTGATCGGCGCCATGGACGAGGCGCTGGCATGCACGACCACCGCAGCGCCCGGCGTTTGCGGGAAACTGGGTGTCAGTTCTATCAGCACGGCCGGCGCTACCGGATCTATGGTCGCGCGCAGCACGGCCACCCGCGTGACCGACAGTTCGCCGTCGCTCACGGTGAACTGAATCGGAAAGTCGCCGGTTTGGGTCGGGCCCGGCGTCCAGGTGAAGGCGCCGGTCTGGGCATCGAGCGTCGCGCCGTCGGGCAGGCCGCTGGCCGAATAACTGAGCACCGCGCCCTGGTCGGGGTCGCCCGCCGCCAGTTGCATGGCAAACGGCCGGCCCAGCACCAGGCCGTGGTTATTCACCTGCAGCGTGGGCACGCGGTCGGTGTTGGCGATCGTGAGGTGCACGCTCTGGCTGTCGGCCAG
>JAEUNN010001141.1 GCA_016791085.1 Rhodocyclaceae bacterium
GTCTTCGATGCGGCGATGGTGATGCGCCACATTGACCATGATTTCCCGCACGCCATAGCGCGCCAGGTGTTCGATCAGATATTCCATGACCGGCTTGCCCAGTATGGGCACCATGGGCTTGGGCAGATCGCGCGTGAGCGGACGCACCCGCGTGCCCTGCCCGGCTGCCAGTATCAAACCTTTAATCATGCTTGACCCCTGTGTTTCAATAGTTATTGCCGCCGCGCGCGGCACCGCGTCAATACGCTTGCGGCGAGGTGAAACCCGACCGTATGGTGCGCAGGATGATTTTCAGATCCAGCAACAGCGACCAGCGCCGCACATAATCGAGATCGTGCTGCACGCGCATGGCCATTTTTTCCAGCGTGTCGGTTTCCCCGCGCCAGCCGTTGATTTGCGCCCAGCCGGTGATGCCGGGCTTCACCTTGTGGCGCAGCATGTAGCCATGCACCAACGCGCGGTAATGCTCGTTGTGCGCGACGGCGTGCGGGCGCGGCCCCACGATCGACATGCTGCCTTGCAGCACATTGAAAAACTGCGGCAATTCGTCCAGCGAGGTACGGCGCAGAAAGGCGCCGAAAGGCGTGACGCGCGCATCGCCGCGGCGTGCCTGCGGCACCTTGTCGCCATCTTCGCAAACCGACATGGAACGGAATTTCCACACTTCCACGAGTTTGCCGTTCAAGCCGTAGCGGCGCTGGCGGAACAGCACCGGGCCGGGCGAAGTGATTTTCACGCCGGCCGCGATCACCAGCATGGGCAGCGCGATCACAGCCAGGATGACGCTCGCCAGCAGCACGTCCTCGAGCCGCTTGACCCAGCCGTCCACGCCGTAAAACGGCGTCTCATACACGCTTACCAGCGGTATGCCGTCCAGACTGGACAACTCGCCGTGCATGAGGTCGAACACGAAAAAATTCGGCACGTAATAAACCGACGCCGTGGTGTCGGCAAGTTTGGCGATCAGGTCCGAAATGCGCGCTTCGGCACGCAGCGGCAAGGCGATATAGACATAGTCGATGGCCCCCGCACGCGCCGCCTGCACCAGATCCGCCAGGGTTCCGGCGGCCGGCACCGGGTCGGCGGCCGGGGCGTCGCGGCGGCACGCGCGGTCGTCGTAAAAGCCCACGAGTTTCAGGCCCAGCGCGGGCATGTCGCGTATTTTGGCGGCCACCTCGGTGCCGAATTCGGTGCGCCCCACCACGGCCAGGGTGCGCGTGTTGCGGCCGGCCGAGCGCAATGCCGCCAGCACGCGCCGCACCAGGTAGCGTTTGGCGATCAGCAACAAGGGCGCCAGTGCCGCCCAGCACAGCACGGCCTGGCGCGAATAGGTGGCCGACGTTTTGCTCGCGAACGCCAGCGCCACCAGGATGGCCAGCGTGACGCCCCAGGCCGCCAGCACGCCGCGCGCCTCCGCCGGCAGGGATTCGAGGCGCGTCGAGGCATACAGGTGGCGCGCGTCCGCTACGGTCAGAAACACCAGTACGGACCAGCCGGCTGCCAGGGAATAGTTCAGGCTGGCAAGCCCGCCGCCCCCTCCGGGCAGGGTTAACAAAGCCAGTTGCAGGCCGAGCAAAATCAACGCTGCGTCGAGCAGGCGCTGCACGAATGCGAACTTCGTACCATGCGGGCGTATCAGCCCCAGTGTGTGCTTGGACATGTACGGCCAGCCTTTCTGCTGCACTGCATCACATGCTCTGCATCGTACAGCATTGCCGCCGCGCGGCTATAGTGCTTTCGGACTAAAGTCCGGCCATCCAGGCCAACGGCATCCACCTGTGCGGCGGCTTACTGCGTGTTTGCTCGTTTTACCGCCATGGCATCGGCGCTGCGTGCCACCGGGCTGCGGCGTAGCGGGTATCGTGCCGGGTAATTAATGTGGCGCGCGGCCGGCTTTGCCGGGGGCTTGCAAGCGCGCCGTATTGTGCAAAGCACAATGGTGGACGCCGCGGCCGCGGCGGCCCTGCACGCTCAGGCGCGGGCGCCGGCCGTGCCGCTGCCGGCCAATATTTCGCACAGCCGCTCGGCAAACGCGCGGCGCGTGAAATCGCGCATGTAGCGCAGGCGCGCCGCGGCACCCAGGCGCTCGCGGGCAGCCGGATTGGTGGCGAGAAAATGCACGGCGGCACGCAACGACGCCGCATCGCGTGCCGGCACG
>JAEUNN010001157.1 GCA_016791085.1 Rhodocyclaceae bacterium
CATCTGCCGTATGGAAGCAGAATCGTCGATTGCAAGTACCGTTTTGGCCATGTCCTTAATCCTCAACTTTCCCTATCAAAACAGCTCTACATCGCCCTGCGCGTAGTTTTTCTGCAGTACCGGCGCGCGCGCGGACTGGCGCGCCAGTTCGTCGAACAATCGGTTCAGCGCGTCGCCGGCATGGGCCGGCGGTTCGTCGCCACGCGCCATGGCCACCATCAGCGTGCATAGTTGATCCATGATCTGCTCCAGCACATTGGCGCGTTCGGCGCCATGGCCGAGCAACTGGCCCACCATGTCCTGAAACTGCAGGGCGGTCACCGCGTGCGCCACTTCGCCATCCACGCGCTCGGCCGACGACGCCAGCCGGCTGATGACTTCGGCGCGCGTGGCGTTGATGCGCTCGATGCGGCTCATGATTTCTTCCACACGCGCCCGCGATTCCAGCGCAAAGGTCATGTCCTGGCTCGCCATGCGCGCGATGGCCTTTTCGGTCACCGCGACGGCGTTGTACATCTTGTCCATGAGCTGGAAAATCTGCTGCGAGAACTGCGTGGTGCGCGCCGAGAGGTCGCGCACCTCGTCGGCCACCACGGCAAATCCGCGCCCTGCTTCGCCGGCACGCGCGGCCTCGATGGCGGCATTCAGAGCAAGCAGGTTCGTCTGTTTGGATATGCCGCCTATTTCCCCCAGAATGCTGCGCACCTGCTGCGTGTAGGTGCTGATGCCGTCGGTCATTTCGACCAGTTCCATGCCCAGCTTGCTGTTGGCGATGATGCTGTCGACCACCTTCTGCATGGTGTCCGAGGTATCGGCGATGAATCTGTCCAGGCGCACCACGTCGTTGTTGTCGTCGCCATCGACTTCGCCGGTGGTTACTTTGAGCGCCGTGCTGCGCTGCACTTCGGTTTCGCGCTGCACGCCGTGAAAGCTGTTGGTCAATTGCACGATGGCCTCGGACAGCAAGGTCTGCACGCGCCCGCTTTCTTCGCGCAGGCGGGCCAGCTGCCCGGCCGCTTCGCGCGCCGAACGCTCGACCAGCGGCGCGACGACGGAACAATTGCGGTCCGTCTCGGGCGGCGATGCGCGCGTATCCGGCGGCGGCTCGCTGTGCTGCGGCGCGGCCCAGGCTGCCCACAGCCATCCCGCCGCGCACAGCAGCAGCGCCGGCAGAGCCACCAGCGCGCCCGCGGAAGGCAGCATGACGTACTGGACCACTGCGATGAGCAGCGTCCAGATCACGGCAGCTGCGATCCTAACCATGTTCGACCTTGCCATTGTTCGTTCCGGTTCTTTTCCGTTTTCCTCGTCGTGGCCGGCGCAGCACACCAACCGGTGTGGTGCAACAGCCGCCACGGTTGATGCTAACGGCAGCGATATGCGCCGGCTTTAGCTGCCTTGATCGGCACCGGACAACATGCGCGTATTTACCTGGTCCGCCGCATCGACTTCCACCTGCTTGCCATCGGACAACAATGCCTGCTCGGCGCGCTTGTTCAACACCACGATGCTTATGCGGCGGTTGGCGGGGTTGTAGGGATCGTCCTTGTCGAACGGAATGGTCGAAGCCAGCCCGACCACGCGCAGTACCTTGGACTCCGCCATGCCGCCCACCAGCAGTTCGCGCCGCGACGCGTTGGCGCGCATGGTGGATAGTTCCCAGTTGCCGAATCCGCGTTCGCCGCCTGCAAAGGGCGTCGCATCGGTATGGCCGGACAGCGAAATGCGGTTTTCCACCTGGTTCAGCACATAGCCGATCTGGTGCAGAATTTCGCGCGTGTAAGCTTTCAGGTCGGACGAGGCGGAATCGAACATAGGACGGTTCTTTTCGTCCACGATCTGGATGCGCAGGCCTTCCGCGGTCACGTCCAGCAGCAACTGGTTGCGGAACGGGCGCAATTCCGGATTGGCTTCTATCATGGCCTCGATGCTGCTTTTCAGCTCGTTCAGGCGCACCCGTTCGCGCCGCTCGGCATCTTCGCGCTGTCCGGCCAGATTGACGGATTTGCGC
>JAEUNN010001168.1 GCA_016791085.1 Rhodocyclaceae bacterium
CCCGATACACCTGTTTGCGCCGGCGTTGGCCGAACTGGCCGGCGTACAGTGGGACTCGGGCGACGAATATTTCCCGCCGACCACCTGGCAGGTGTCCAACATCCACGGCGGAACCGGGGCCGGCAATGTGATCCCGGGCAAGCTGGAAGTCATGTTCAATTTCCGCTACTGCCCCGCCTCCACGCCGGAACAACTGCGCGCGCGCCTGGAAACCATACTGGACGCACACGGCCTCAAGTACGAAATCGCCTGGAATCTGTCCGCGCGGCCCTTCCTGACCGCGCGCGGCACGCTGGTTCGCGCACTGGAAGCGGCGATCCAGGCCGAAACCGGCGTGACGGCGGAACTTTCCACGACCGGCGGCACGTCCGACGGTCGCTTCATCGCCAACATATGCGAGCAGGTCGTGGAACTCGGGCCGGTCAATGCGTCCATCCACAAGATCGACGAACACGTGCGCCTGGCCGACCTGGAACCGCTCGCGCGCATCTATGAAGCGGCACTCAAACAACTGCTCGGCAGCGCGCCGGCATGAACCCGGCCGCACCGGAATCCGCGCAGGCCGCGGTGGATGAGCTATACACGGTCGCCGACTGGTTGCGCTATTTCGTCAGCCGCTGCACCGCGGCCGGGGTGATATTCGGCCACGGCAGCGACAATGCCTGGGACGAATCGGTGTATTTGCTGCTGCACACCCTGCATCTGCCGCTGGACCGCCTGGAACCTTTCCTGTCCGCGCGCCTGCTGCGCAGTGAACGCGAAGCGCTGGCCGACGTGCTGGATCAGCGCGTGCTGCAACGCCGCCCGGCCGCTTACATCACGCGCGAAGCATGGCTGGGCGATTTCCGCTTCCATGTCGACGAGCGCGTAATCGTGCCGCGCTCGTTCATCGCCGAACTGCTGCGCGAACAGTTGGCGCCGTGGGTCGACGACCCCTACCGGATACGCCGCACGCTCGACCTCTGCACGGGGTCGGGCTGTCTGGCCGTGCTGCTCGCGCATGCGTTTCCGCAAGCCGCGGTCGATGCGGTCGATCTGTCCGGCGACGCGCTGCAGGTGGCACGCCAGAATATTGCCGATTACGCGCTCGAACCCCGCGTCCGCTTGCTGCAGGGCGATCTGTTCGCGGCTGTCGCGGCCGCCCGCTACGACCTCATCGTCTGCAACCCGCCTTACGTCACGCTGGATGCCATGGCCGCCCTGCCGGCCGAATACCGGCACGAACCCGAAATCGCGCTGGCCGCCGGCGACGACGGCATGGATTGCGTGCGCCGCATCGTGCGCGACGCCGCGCGCCACCTCGCGCCAGGCGGAATTCTGGTCGTGGAAGTAGGCCACAACCGTGCGCAAACCGAAGCCGCCCTGCCCGATCTGGCGCTAACCTGGCTGAGCACCGCGTCCAGCAGCGAGAGCGTCTTCCTGGTCGAACGCGAACAACTGCCCTGAGCGGCCGGCGACCGGCCGCCCCGGTCGCGCTATCGCGCCGGGCCGCCGGCCGCGATTATTCTCCCTGGTACCGCTTGGCATCTTCCTGTTACCCACAGTGCGGCAAATGCCGGCGCTGCGATATGCGCTCGCCGCAACAAATGCGGACCCGCGCAAAGAGCATCCGACGGGCCCGCGCGAGCGCGCCGCCAGCACTACGGAATATCGATTCAGAATAGCGCGACGTAAATCACGACATCCAAATCAAAGGCGTCGTATACCCATGAATCTGTGATTTTTTTGCAGCAAGTTTTAACTAATGTGATAACTTGAAGCCAAAGCCGCCATGCACTCGGAATTGTTGAACTTTATCCGTTGCGCATGGACTTTGCCGGCCCCGCCACCCATATCGATACCGATGCGTAACATATTGATTGGGTGCGTGCTTATTACATTTTAGTAATGGTTGCAAGGCAGATCAAAACACCCATGGAAATTTCTCGCTTCACGGTTCCAAACATCCGGCACAACCCCGCATGCAGCGCGCTGCCGGGGACTGCGTGGCACCGGTCGCGCCAGCCCCCACGCGTGCGACATCGGGCAGGGCAACGGCCTGCCATGACGAACGCGCATGGTTGGCGCTTTGGTACACATGCGTTTATTATTCGCCTCGATTCGCTCGCGGTAGCCGGCACAACTGCCATTGCATGTGTCGTTTCCGCCCCGCTACGGCACTCGCAGACAATTTTGTGTCGAAACCGATGCGGGCCAATTATTCCAGACGTATTGCCGCCGGCGGCCGATACGACCAGCGCCTGGCACAGGCCGGCGCGCGTGCGGGCGGCGCGGCGCCGTGCCGGGTACATTGAACATTGCAGACTGGGCAACACTGATGGGAACCGATAGGCCAATACTGCTCGTTGAAGACAACCCCGACGACGAGGCGCTCACCCTGCGCGCGATCGCGAAAAACCGCATACACAATCCGGTGATCGTGGCGCGCGACGGTCTGGAAGCTTTGCACTATCTGTTCGGCACCGGAAGTTTCGCAGGCCGCGACATGTCCGTCATGCCCGCGGTGGTGCTGCTGGACCTCAAACTGCCGGGGCTGGACGGATTCGAGGTGCTGCGGCGCATACGCGGTGACGCGCGCACCCGCCTGCTGCCGGTGGTGATACTCACGACTTCCCGCGAAACTCAGGATTTACAGCTGGCCTACACGCT
>JAEUNN010001200.1 GCA_016791085.1 Rhodocyclaceae bacterium
CTTGAGCAGCTTGCGCAGCGTATCCGGGCCGTTCAATACCCAGACGCGCGCACGCGGCACGGTTTCGAGTATTTCGCGACGCCATTTGTACACCAGGTGCGGCGGCGCGATGATGAGCGTGCGCGGGTAACCCGCCGCATGCAACAGGGCACCGGCCATGATGCCCATCATGGTTTTTCCGGTACCCATTTCGCCATTGATGATCGCCGCCGGCGCGCCGGCATCGACCAGCAGCCGCATGACCGCCTGCACCGCATCGGCCTGCGCCGGCAAGGGCTTGCGCCGCAGCCCGTGCATCAGGCGTTCGCGCTCGGGATCGGCGCGGCCGTCGTAGACCGGCGGATTTTGCCGTCCGACCGAGCGCAGCAAATCCGCACCGTACACCTGCAGGAAGTCGGCCAGCGCGATCGTGCGTAGGCCATCCTCGCTCGCACCGTCCGGCACGCCGGCGGCGGAATCTGGCTCGGCACCCGGCGCCAGATCCGGGCATTCGATTTCAATCAATTCGTCAGACATGATGGTCTCCTTGGACGCAAAAAAGCGGCGGGAAACCGTCCCCGGCCGGGGACAGCATCCCCGCCAGGGTTGGAAAAGCAGACTAAACCTCGCTAATCAGTACTCCTCGGGCAGCAACACGGTCGTGGCGCGCCGGTCCGCTTCGGTGATGATCCAGAGGGTATTGGCGCCATAGCCGGAACTGGGCAAGGACGGATCGATCGCGTAAGCCGACAGGATGCGACCGCCGCCGCGAAGCGCACGGTCGTTTTGCGCGCGATCGGCCGCACATACCACACCCCAGTCGCCGCAGGCGTGGTCGCGTATACATGCCTGGATGCGCTCCATTGCAACGGCCGCGATAACGCCGCGCGTCGCAACGACACGCCCCAACTGCAGGACGACAGCGCGCAGATTTGTTACTCGGGCAGACTTGTTCATGAACTACTCCTCGCAGGCGCGAGCAAGTCCCGGCCCCCCGCGGGGATCGGACTTCCCCGCGGTATGAATGAAACTGACCTGATGCCGCCGGCACGCCGGGCGACACTGAATGCTTCCGACGTCACATCAACTTGAGCGCCACCAGCCAGCTCGGCACGCCCTTGCAATTTCTCCCGTCCGGCTCGACTTCGTCGCCATCCGGGGTTTCGCACACGCCGTCGACCAGCCACCGATTCAGCGTCGCGTCGTCGGGCAGCTCGGTGACGGACTTCTGCCAGTAAGGCAGCAGCGCGAACGCGGCACGCTTGTTCGCGCACCACTTGTCCAACGGCACCTCCGGCTTCTTCTCGGCATACTTGATCCAGACGCCGGACCGGAACGGGCGCAACAGATAGGCACAGCCATCCTCGCGGACGGACACCAGGCCGCCAATCTCCGGAGAGAAATAGCGCAACAGCTCCGGGGCGCTTACGTTCCCAGACTCGGTAGTCACTTCGTTCACCAGTTTCTCCTTGCTCGGTTACGGTTGAAAAACCCGCACAAGGCGTCCCGCGCGGGACACCCCACGCGGGGAAAGCGATTTGCACCTGGTTGCCCGGTTTAGTCGCATCGATGGCACGGGGGCGCCGGCGAGCAGACCCGGCACGGCCGCCAGCCAGGCGCGCAGAAAAGAAGGAAGCCGCGGACTATGCGCAGGCCTGCGCGGCAAGTGGCTGGCCCGCACCGCAGGTGCGGGCGTCCAGTCCGATCTCGCCGCGCTTGACGAGCCCGGACACCATTTCCGCGAACGTTTCCGGCAGGGTGATGCGCATGCCGTACAGCGTGCCGACAGAAGTCCCGCCCACGCAGGCGCCTTCGTCCTGGAGCTTGTGGAGCACGGTGTCCTGCCAATCGTCCAGCAAAGGCACCGGCGACAAACCCTTCACGACCTGCCAGGCGCGCGCGCGCAGTGCGGCGAGAAAGGCTTCGGTGCGCTCGGGCAGCTCCGGCATCAGAACCCAGGCCCGCCGTGCCGCATGGTCCGGGCGCGCGAGCGCACGGTCGTAAATCCACGCGTGCACCAGCGCACCGAACAGCGTTTCCGCAGGCAGCCGGCCGGAATACTTGGTCAGGCGTTTGTGGTCGCCAACCTCCAGTACCGTCGGCCGGTGCCGCCGCGACGTTTCCGCCTGCGGCTGCACCAGCGTGAGCGAGGGCAGGCCGCCCTCGTCGCGCGGCAGCGCGAGCGCTGAAAGAAAGTGTTGTATGGCCCCATCGCGGCCATACACGCTGATGAACATCAGACGGCCTTCGTCGTCAGCCAGGCAGGCGTCGGCGAACACGTCCGCAACGCCCTCGATCGCGTAGAACATCGCAGCCTCCAATTGAAAAAAGCACGAGGCCGCCCGGCGGGCAGCGCACCCGCGCGGTGAGTGAATGAGAACCGAATCCCGGGCTTGCGCCCACCGGTTGCAGGGATAGACCGGCTTTGAACGGCCGCGCGCGGGGCGCGGTACGACTACTGCAACTTTCCGGAGCGGGCCACGGGGTCCGCTCTGGAAAGCCCCCGCAAGGGGGCGA
>JAEUNN010001201.1 GCA_016791085.1 Rhodocyclaceae bacterium
GCGCAGCGCGCCGGCGTGCTGTTTGTTGCCCAGGTGTTCGAACAGGATGAGCGACACGGCGATATTGCGTATCGCGTCCAGCCCCAGCACCACCACGGCGCGCGATATCGTGCTGATATCGCTGCTGCCGGGCGGCCGGTAGAAGGCCGAATTCACGAGCCGCAGGATTTTGCTCGTGAGCGCGACATCCTTGAGGATGGCATTGGCCACCGTATTGACGTTTTCGCCTTCCGACCGGGTGAGCCGATTGACCGCCCCGACCGCCGTCGATAGCGCCGGAAAATCGCTCTTGTGGCGCATGCGCCGCAGCAGGAATTCCAGCGTGCCGCCGCTCGCCGCGGGGCCGGCGGCAGGCCGCAGATAGGCCGCCAGCGCATCGCGCATTTGTGCCGCACCCGGCCAGCGTTCGGCCGGATCGCGGGCCAGCGCCTTGGCGAGCACGTCGCGCAGGCGTTCGTCCAGTCCGGCCGCCGCGGCGGGCAGTTCCACCGGATGGTTGGCGAGCTGGTTCAGCGCCTGAAAGGTATCAGTGGCCGTGATGGCGCGGCGTCCGAACAGCAGTTCGAACAGCACCAGCCCGGCCGAAAACACGTCGCCGGCCGGCGCAGGCGGCGCGCCGGCGATGTATTCGGGCGCCATGTAGCTGGGCGAGCCGACCAGCGCCCGGGCTTCGCGCCCGGCCGCCTCGATGCGCACGGCAATGCCGAAATCCATGACGCGCGCACCGCCGTCGGCGCCGACCAGTATGTTGGAAGGCTTGAGGTCGCGGTGTATCACGCCGGCGTCGTGCGCATGCTGCAGGGCATCGAGCACATCCACCATCATGCCGGCCGCGCGTTCGGGGGCGATCGCCCCTTCGCGCCGGATCAGTTCCGCGAGCGTGCCGCCTTCGACATATTCGAACACCAGATACGGTTCGCCGCCATGTTCGCCGGCCTCGAATACCGGCACGATGTGCGGATGGCGCAGGCGGCTCACGGCGCGCGCCTCGGCAATCAGCGCCTGCGCGGCGCCCTCGCCCTGCCCGGTCAGGCGCAAGGTTTTGATCGCGACTTCGCGCGCCAGCTGCGGATCCCAGGCCAGGTGGACCTGGCTTTGAGCGCCTCGCCCGAGCGCGCGCCGCAATTCGAATCTTGCGATGCGCATCATGCGTCCCACGCCCGGCAGG
>JAEUNN010001229.1 GCA_016791085.1 Rhodocyclaceae bacterium
GCTGGACCCCCAGTTCGTGCCGGCCGAGCCCTGGCAAATCATGCCGCTCGCCGAAGCGGCAAGGCGCGTGCGCAAATACGGCCTGGCGCTGGAACTGATGCAGTATTTCGACCGGCGCAACCGCGGCCATCCGGACGTGCCTGCCATCTATCTGTTGTCGGCCAAAATCCTCTGTGAAAATCTGCAGCAGGACGAACACGCCCGGCGTATCCTCAAGGTTCTGATCGCAACTTTCCCGCAGCACCAGATCGCCGAAGAAGCGCGCCGCTATCTGGCCGCGCTGGATCGCATGGACCATCCGCAGACGCCGCTGCAGGCGCATTGACGCGGCGCGCCGCCAAATTGCTGCCCGCGCTACCCGCAAGTTGCGGCTTGCGCCTATGCTTGCCGGCTGGCGGCCGCCGGCCGCAGCGCGCGGAGGATGGCGATGCGTTTGTTATCGTGGAACATACAGTGGGGGCGCGGCTGTGACGGCCGCGTCGATCTTGCGCGCATTGCCGCCGTGCTGGCGCAGGCGGGCTGGCCCGAAGTGGTATGCCTGCAGGAAGTGGCAGTGAATTTCGGCGGACTGGCCGGCGGCTCCTGCGAGGACGAGGCGGCCTGGTTCGCCGCCGCCATGCCGGCCTATACACCCATATATGGCGCAGCCACCGATGTGCCGCACGCCTTGGGCGGGCGCAGCCAGTTCGGCAACCTGCTGCTGGCGCGCCTGCCGGTGCTGCAGGTATGGCGCCATCTGTTGCCCTGGCCGGCGGACCCGGCGCATCCCAGCATGCAGCGCCTGTGTGTCGAAGCGGTCGTGCAATGCGGCGACGCTGCGCTGCGCGTGCTTACCACCCACCTCGAATACTATTCCGCGACCCAGCGCCTGGCTCAAGCCCGCGCCCTGCGCGCGCTGCACGCCGAAACCTGCGCGCGGGCACGGGCCCAGGGCAGTCCGAAATCCGGCGGCGCTTCCGATTCGACTTTCGCGATCCTGCCGCTGCCGCAGCGTGCCGTGTTGTGCGGCGACTTCAACTGCAAACCGGATGGTGCGGCCCTGGCCTGCCTGCTCGATCCCTATGACGATGCGACGCCGCCTTGGCGCGACGCCTGGACCTTGGCGCACCCGGGCGAGCCGCATGCACCCAGCGTGGGACTGCACGGCTGCGACTGGCCGGACCATCCCTATTGTTGCGACTACGTGCTGGTGACCGACGATTTGGCCGGCGCCGTTACCGGTTTGGACGTAATTGCCGACACTGCGGCATCGGACCACCAGCCGCTCTGCCTGAGCCTGCAGTTGTCGGGGCAATCCTGAGTCGGTCCGGCGCGGGGCAGGACCGTCCGGCCAGCGCCAGCTCCCCGGGGGTGTCATGGCGCTTGGCGGCGCGGGCCCGGCGCTAGGCCATCAGGGTCCAAAGAAAAATCGGGCAAATGTCCAGACGGTGCGGCCGGCGGTCTATGCTCAATCCAGGCACCCGTCATCCGGGGGTCATGGAGCGTCCGAGATGTCGACGATCACACCGCTCACGATTCTTGCCCTGCTGGAA
>JAEUNN010000011.1 GCA_016791085.1 Rhodocyclaceae bacterium
TTGCTCGAACGCCTGCGCGAAGATAGGCTCATCGTGGCGTTCGTGGCGGAATTTTCGCGCGGCAAGTCGGAACTGATCAATGCCCTGTTCTTTGCCGAATATGGCAGCCGCATCGTGCCTTCGGCGGCCGGCCGCACCACCATGTGCCCGACCGAATTCCTGTTCGATCCGGCGCGCCCGCCCGCCATCGAACTGCTGCCCATAGAAACCCGCGCGGCCAGCACGCCGGTGGCGGAACTGAAACGCTTCCCGGAAGAATGGGCGCGCTACGAACTGGACGTGGCGTCGGCCGAATCCATGCAGGCGTCGCTGCGCCGCGTGGGCGAACAAAAGCGCGTGAGCGAACAACAGGCCGCCGCGCTGGGCTTTCAAATCGACCAGGGCAGCGGGCACGGGCTCAAGCCGGGCGCCGACGAAATGGTCGATGTACCGCGCTGGCGCCACGCCATCATCAATTTTCCGCACCCGCTGCTGCAGCAGGGCCTGGTGCTGCTGGATACGCCGGGCCTCAACGCGATCGGCGCCGAGCCGGAACTTACCCTGTCGCTGCTGCCGTCCGCGCACGCGGTGATGTTCATCCTGGCCGCCGATACCGGCGTCACGCAAAGCGATCTGGAAGTCTGGCGCAATTTCGTGGTGCCGGCGGTGAGCGGCAGCCGCGGGCGCATGGTCGCGCTGAACAAGATAGACGGCCTCTGGGACGGCCTGCGCGGCGAAGACCAGATAGACGCGGAAATCGAGCGCCAGGTCGAAACCACCGCCGCGATACTCGAAATCGATGCCGCACGGGTATTCCCGGTATCCGCGCAGAAAGGCCTGGCCGCCAAGATCAACGGCGATCTGGCCACGCTCGCGCGCGCGCGGCTCACCAAACTCGAACTGGCGCTCGCCAACCAGCTCATTCCGGCCAAGCGCGACATCGTGAGCGACACGCTCCTCACGGAAACGTCCGACATCATGGCGCGCGCGCGCGAATTGCTATCCACGCGCCGCGTCGGCGTGGTCGACCAGCTCACGGAACTGAACGAACTGCGCGGCAAGAATCAGAGCGTGATCGCCTACATGCTGCGCAAGGTGAAGTCGGAAAAGGAAGAATTCGAACAAGGTTTGCAGCGCTATTACGCAACGCGCAGCGTGTTCACCCAGCTCACCAACAACCTGTTCGGCCACCTGGGGCTGGAAGGCCTGCGCGAATTGATCGCGAAAACCCGCGCGGAAATGGAAGGCGCGCATTTCACCATGGCGCTGCGCGATTCCATGCTGGCATTTTTCCGCTCGATACGCGCCTCGTTGCGCAGTTCGAATGACGAAATCACCGAAATCGCACGCATGATGGATGCCATGTACAAGCGTTTCGCGGTCGAGCATGGTCTGAAACTGGGCGCGCCCACGGAATTTTCGCTGCTGCGCTACGAGAAGGAAATCAACCGCCTGGAGCGCACCTTCCAGGCCCAGTTCAATTCTTTCCTGGTGCTCGCGACCACCGGCAAGGACAAAATTACCGAGCGCTTTTTCGATACCGTCGCGATACAGAGCAAGAAGGTGTTCGAATCCGCCAACCGCGGGGTGGAACGCTGGCTGCGCGCGGTGATGGCGCCGCTGGAATCACAGGTGCGCGAGTATCAGATTCAACTCAAGCGGCGGCTGGAAAGCGTCAAGCGCATATACCAGGCGACCGATACGCTGGACGAGCGCATTTCCGAACTGGAACAGATGGACCACGCGATCGCCACGCAAATGGCCGAATTGCGGGCGCTCGATCTGGC
>JAEUNN010000018.1 GCA_016791085.1 Rhodocyclaceae bacterium
TCCTGACGCGCACCGACGGCAAGAACTGGGCGGACCAGGGCTTCCTGGAAGGGCACCTGATCCACATCGGCGGCAGCCTGACGGTCGAGGGCAGCTTCAGCGCGGCGCCGCAGTATCGCGTGCTGAAGATCGACGGCACCACGATGGAGGTGCTGGGCACCCCGATCGCGAGTGCCACCGGCGTCACGAAGAACATCTGGGTCCAGGGCCCGCACGGCTCGCTGACGATGCTGCATGGCGGCGGCAACCTGCCGGTGCAGACGATCGGTGACTACCAGACCAAAACCTTCAGCGGCCAGAACGTGCTGACCCGCATGGATGGTCGCAGTTGGGTGGATGACGGCTACCGCGTCGACCAGTTGATCCAGGTGGGCAACGAGGGCGAAACGCGCAAGATCATCGGTTTCGGCGATGCGCAGAATTTCGGCGTCAGCAAGCCCAACGGTGCGTTCGCGACCTGGGGCACCGGCTCGGTGATGATCCTGTCCGGTCCGGCCATCGCAAGCGCGACGCTCACCGGCATCGATCTGCACCGCTCGATCCCGACTCGCGTCGAAGTGCAGATCGCGGCGACACTGGTCGTCGATACGCTGAGCCGCGCCAGCGGCAGCTGGATCGCCGACGGCTTTGCGGCCGGCCAGGTGGTCTATATCGAGGGACTGCCCGGCGGCTTCACGATCGCGTCGGTCACGGCGACCAGCCTCGTGCTCGCCGGCACGGCGATCCAGGAATGCGTGATCGAAGAAGGCAGCCTGATCACGGTATACCGCATCGACACCAAGACGGACTCCGGAGCCGAGGTCGGCGGCGACCACTTCGTCGTCGGCTTGAAGCCCGGCGCGCCCGCCAACAGTGTGCTGGCCGGGCCGAACAGCCCGCTCGTCATCTACGGCGACACCAGCCAGGACGGCGCGTGGTACTCGGGCCACAGCTACGACCGGCTCGGGCAGGAGTTCGGCGACAAGCCGTTCGATCCGTTCCCGTACTTGCCGGACGACCAGAACGAGGACAACGAGTTCGTCTTCCCGCTCGCCAACCCGTACGACTACGCCGGCCACGACATCATCGACGCGCGCAACCTGTTCGCGGGCGTATCGATCAACAACCTGCCGAGCGTGGGCTTCACCGCCTACGGCGGCATGGGCAACGACCTGATCTACGGCAGTCAGGCGGGTGACCACCTGGCCGGCGGCTCTGGCGAGGACGAAATCCACGGCCAGGGCGGTAGCGACCACATCTACGGTGACAGCGGCGTCAACGTGAACATCCTGACGCGCGCATTGACGATCCCGACCATAGACGCCAGCCCGGCGCCCAGCATCAACCCGCAACTCGGTGCCAGCGACCAGACCTTCAAGCCGGTCAAGGTCGGCACGCCGATGCGCGACGACATGGTCGCCGGACGCGACTTCCTGGACGGCAACGGCAGTGCCAATCCGGACCTGCCCAATGTCATTTTCGGCGACCACGGTGTGATCACGCAGTACGTGGACGACCCGAACCTGCCGCCGGTACTGCTGCAGAAGATTCAGACCACGGACCTGTCGACCATCCTGGCTATCGATTCGGCCCAGCCGCAGAACGGTGCCGACGACATCCTGTTCGGCACCGACATCGCCGACATCCTGATCGGTGGCGCGGGCAATGACATGATCGACGGGCGCGGCGCCGACGACCTGATTTTCGGCGACAACGTCGAACTTACCCGCATGGGCGGCGCGGACGGCAACCTGCTCGACGACATTCTCAACGCGCGCTTCCAGACGCTGGCCGGCACGCTGCTGTATTCGCGCACCGACCGGGCGCTGCCCACCGGCATCGACCCGCTGTACGCGTACGACGCCACGGGCCCGAACAGTCTGAACGAATTGACCTCGGGCCGGCTGCTGACCGACGGCGTCAAGCGCAACTACCGCGATCCGAACGGCCCGCAGTGGTGGGCCGAATACCAGATCGACTACGCGAAGTACCACACCTTCGCCATCGACAGCGGAGCAGAGGGCGTCGGCAGCTTCGGCAATGACTACCTCGCGGGCGGCGCCGGCAACGACACGATCTTCGGCCAGCTGGGCCACGACGTGATCCAGGGTGACGGCGCGATCGACCTGGCCGTGGCGGCGACCTCGCACGTCGGCGCCGGCCGCAAGCCGATGCCGCTGGCGACCGATGCGAACGGCATCGACGACCCGGTGGGTGAGCTGTTCGTGGTGGCCAGCTTCGAGGCGGCCAGTGACGGCCAGGACTACATCGAAGGCGGCGGCGGCAAGGACGTGGTTTTCGGCGGCCTGGGTCAGGACGACCTGGTCGGCGGCTCGTCGGACTTCTTCAGCCTCACGCTGCCCGACAACCGGCCGGACGACAGCGACTGGATCACCGGCGGCGCGGGCACCCAACTGGCCCGCAACAACGGCTTCAGCGCCACCGCCAACACCGATGGCGACAACAACAACTACGGTGAGGACGTGGTCACCGTCACCGACGGGACGGCCTTCAACAGCAAGCACGGCCGCGACTCGGATGCGATCGTCGGCGACAACGGCGACATCGTGCGCATCGTCGGCGTGAACCACGCAGACGTGAATCCGAACCCGGAGACCAACCCGAACGGACAGAACTACGTCACCTTCAACTACGACAACTACGGTGGCGAGAAGATCGTGGTGCGCGGCATCCGCCTGCTCGACTACACCGCGGGGGGCCCGGATTCCGTGCCCGGCGACTTCTTCGTGCCCGGCCTGTCGACCGGCACGCCGGCGGCCGACATGCGTCAGATGTTCGAAGTGCACTGCGATCCGACGACAGGCATCTGGACGCGTTTCGACATCGGCGGCAACGACGAGGTGCATGGCGAGACCGGCGACGACTTCATCTACCTTGGCGGCGGCAGTGACATCGCCTTTGGCGACGCCGACAGCGACGACGTCATCGGCGGTTGGGGTTCGGACTGGATTTCCGGCGGCACCGGCATCGACGGCATTCTGGGCGACGATGGCCGCATCTTTACCAGCCGCAACACCGCGCTCTCGACCGGCCAGGTCTGGGGCCAGGCCTATGCCGAGTCGCTCAGCGGCGAACTGCGGCTGCTGGCCAGCGATCCCGACACCCGCACCAGCCAGGGCAATGTGATCAACGAACTGATCCACACGCCGGGCAATGTGCAGAGCGAGCTCATCAACGTATCCGGTGCGCTGAAGAAGTCGGTGGACCTGACGCCGTTCGAGGTCATCACGGGCGCGGAACTGCAGGTCGACGTGTCGGCCGACCCGATGAGCCACAACCCGCTGTTCGCCGACGACGTGATCTTCGGCGGCCTGGGCGTGGATTTCCTGCACGGCGGCTCGGGCGACGACGCGATCAGCGGTGCAGAGGCCGTGGGCGAGTCCTACGACATCCGCTTCAACAGCCAGGGCGTGGCAGTGGGCTTGGCGCGCACCGACTTCAGCCGGCCCTACAACCCGGGAGATATCCTGCACTTCGGCGACGGCGATCCGCACTGGAACGAACCCAAGCCGGTGCAAAGCCGTACCGGCGAGTTCTTCCTCTACAACGAGTACGACCCGCGCCGGGTGATCCTGTTCACCGAGGCGACCAGCGCCAACGCCATCGTCTGGACCGGCGCGGTCGACGCCGACGGAACCCTGCCGGACATCAGCGAGGAC
>JAEUNN010000044.1 GCA_016791085.1 Rhodocyclaceae bacterium
CTCCTTGTCGCGCCCGCGCGCAACCCGCTGCAGCGACCAGCGGGCCGCATAGTCGAAAGAGCGCAACATGCCGGCCAGGTCGCGCAAAGGCGAGTGCTTTTTGCGCCGCTCGGCCAGGCTGCGGGCCGGCTCGCCTTCGAAATCGATAATCAGGAAGTCGTTTTGCGCCAGCAGCACCTGGCCCAGGTGATAGTCGCCGTGGTGGCGGATTTTGTGCGCCCGGCCCTGGTCCGGCAGTGGCGCCGCGCAGCGCGCAAGCAGGGCGTCGCGCCGCTCCAGCAAGCGCGCTGCCGCGGCCTGTACGGCTGCCGGCAACCGGGGCGCGACGGCGGCCAGTTTGTCGAGCGAAGTGCGCGCCTCGGCGGCGATCTGGTGCGCCCAGGCGACGAGGTCGCCCGGCTCCAGCGGCGCGCAGCCGAAAGCCGCATCGCCGGTCGGCGTCGCCAGCGCAAGGTGCAACTCGGCGGTACGCCGGCCCAGGGTGGCGATCAGCGCCAGATAACCGCCATGCGCTTCGGCGTCCGGCTCCGCGCTGGCCGCCAGAACCCGTTCGAACGCGCGCTCCAGATAATCCACCGTATAGGTCCAGCCGTCACCCTGGTTGGGGACATAGCCCTGCAGCAGCGCGAGCGCCGTGACGCTGCCGTCGGCGGCCTGGTATTCGACCGTACCCGCTACCGGCACGCTGTGGCCGAAGTGCGCCACCTCGCTCAGGAAACGGCCGACTTCGATTTCCGGCCCTATGCCGGCCTGCAGGCGCCGGTATACCTTTAAGAACAGGCTGTCACCGACAGCGACCGTGGTGTTGCTGCTTAGCGCCACCATGGGGCGCACGGCAAGCGCGGCCGGATCGGCGCCGGCCAGACGCGCGAAGTTCGAGCCTGGCCGGCAGCGTATGCTGCCGTGGGCGCAACGCCATTCGCGGCCGCCGCCTATGGCCGCCACCAGACTGCGCACGAATTCCTCGTCCGCGCAGGCGTCCCCGAGCACGCCCAGGCGCGCCTGCTGGCGCACGCGCGCAACCCCGGCCGGGCGCAAGGCGCGCGAGCGCGCCTCGTCGTCCTCCCAAACCATGGACAAAGGAATGAAATAGTCCGCCGGGCCGGCCGCGCCGGGCACCTCGAACAGAGCCAGCATGAAATTGCCGCCGCGTTCGCCCCATTCGGTCTGGTCACGCAGCGCGGCCAATGCCGGCTTTTCGCCCTTGGCGGCAAACCAGCGCTGGCCGGCCAGGAAGCGCGGCAAGGCATCGCGCTCGAACTGCTGGCGCACGCGTTCGGCCATGCCTATACGCCAGGGCACGACGCGATCGCGGAACAGACTGTGCCAGCCGTCGAAAAACACCAGCACGGGAATTTCTTCGCGCACCAGCGTTTCGACGTGCCAGTCCGGCGCATGGTCGCCCTTGGCAAGGTGGAACCAGAAAAAGCCGTGACCCGGCAGCGTGACCACATACGGCGCATCGCCTATGGGCGGAAAGGCGGCGCGGCCCAGCAGTTCCACCGGCGTGCGGCCCTTGCAGGCGGCCAGGTCGAGTTCCACCGGCTGCGCGCTGCGCGACAGGTTGGCGACACAGAGC
>JAEUNN010000075.1 GCA_016791085.1 Rhodocyclaceae bacterium
TCTTCCATCGTGACGACCACGGCTCCGGTGGCCTGACGGGCGATTTCGCCGGTTTCCAGCGTTACGGTGTGCTCGCCGTAACGAAAGCTCTTTTTGTAGTGACTGCTCAAGATTATTCCTTTCGTGGCACAGCGGCAGTCCTTGCGCCAGGATTTACCGCTGCGGCAAAAAACAAACCGGCGCCACCACGAAGGTGTGCGCCGGTTGCGTGTGGGTTCAGATGGGCAGGCCGTGCACTGCGCCTGCTGCGCGCGCGCAGGGCGAACCGCGCCACCGGCATGTTGCGACGCAAGGTGCGCGCCGCAACAAACCGGTCAGGCCGCGGCCTTCAGGCAGCGTGACGGCCAATCTGTTTACTTGCGCAGGCCGAGGCGTTCGATCAGCTTTTTGTAGCTGTCGGAATTCGTGCCCTTCAGGTAATCAAGCAGCTTGCGGCGGCGGCTCACCATTTTGAGCAGTCCGCGGCGCGAGTGGTGATCTTTCACGTTGGCCTTGAAATGGCCGGTGAGCCCGTTGATGCGGGCGGTGAGGAGTGCTACCTGTACTTCCGGCGAACCGGTGTCACCGGTTGCGCGCTGGTAATCTGCGACGATTTTGGCTTTTTCAGTCGATGCAATGGCCATGATGAGGTCTCTTGGACAATTTTCACTCTTTAGCGAGGGGCCGCATTATACCCGTCAAACGCATGAAATCTCAAGCATTTACTGCGGGCGCGCCGGATTCCGCCTGGGCCACCAGGCGCAGCGGTTCGAGTACGCCGCCGTCGTAATGGCCCAGCCCCATGAATCTATCCTGCCAGTACAGCCGCAAGCTGCCGGCCAGCGCGCAGCCTGCCAGCGGCACGCGCTGGCCCAAGGCGATGCGCCGCGCCACCTCGGGTTCGAGATCGATGCGCGGAAAATCGGCCACCAGCAGGTCGGCCGGCAACAACTGCGCGCGGCGCGTCTGCAGGTCGCCCGGTTCGAGTTGCGCCAGGGTGAGCGCGCGCTCCAGCCCGAACGGGCCGATGGCGAGCCGGCGCAAGGCGGTCAGATGCGCACCGCAACCCAGCGCCCCACCCAGCGCTTCCGCCAGCGTGCGCACATAGGTGCCCTTGCTGCAGCGCACACGCATGCGCACGAAAGCGCCCTCGACGGCTTCGATTTCCAGCTCGTATATGGTCACGCGGCGCGGTTCGCGCGCGATTTCCTGGCCCGCCCGCGCATACTCGTAGAGCGGCCGGCCGCGGTACTTGAGCGCCGAATACATGGGCGGAAGCTGCTCGATTTCGCCGCGCAGCGGCACGGCGGCCGCATGCACGTCGGCGGCGCTGCAGTTCACCGGGCTTTCCGCCACCACTTCGCCTTCGGCATCGCCGGTCGTGGTGGTCACGCCCAGGCGCAATTCGGCGCGGTATTCCTTGTCGGCGTCCAGCCAGCGCGCGGAAAATTTGGTGGCTTCGCCGAAACACAGCGGCAACAGGCCGCTCGCCAGCGGGTCCAGCGTACCGGTATGGCCGGCCTTGCGCGCGCCAAGCAGACGCCGCGCCGTTTGCAGCGCGGCGTTGGAGCTCATGCCGGTGTCTTTGTCGAGCAGCAGCACGCCGTCGATGGGCTCGCCCCGACGCGAACTCATGGCGCCACCCCGGCAGCGCCCGGACTAACTGGAACTTGCATGGGAAAACCGCGATAGCGCCGCGCGTGCGGCTCAGTCCTCGGAGCCGTGCGGCTTGCCGACCGCCTCGTCGATGAGGCGCGACAGGCGGTCGCCGCGCTCGACCGCGTTGTCATAGGCGAAATGCAGTTCGGGCAGGGTATGGATGTGGATGCGGCGGCCCAGTTCGCGGCGCAGAAAACCCGCGCTGCTTTTGAGGCCGCGCTCGATGTCGGCGAGCCGCGCGGCATCGCCCATGGCGGTATAGAACACCTTGGCGTGCGCGTAATCGGGCGACAGTTCGACCTCGGTTACGGTAACCAGCCGGCAGCGCGGGTCTTTCACGTGCAGCTGGATCAGTTCCGCCAGCTCGCGCATGATCTGTTCGGCCACGCGCGTGCCGCGCGAATATTCCTTGCCCATGCTCTACAAAGTACGCGCGACTTCTTCCACCTCGAACACCTCGAGCTGGTCGCCGACCTGCAGGTCGCTGTAATTTTTGAGCGACAGGCCGCACTCGAAGCCGGCTTTGACTTCGCGCACATCGTCCTTGAAGCGCTTGAGCGAATCCAGTTCGCCGGTGTGGATCACCACGTGCGAACGCAACAGCCGCACCTGGGCGCTGCGCCGTACCAGACCGTCCAGCACATAGCAGCCTGCCACCGTGCCGATCTTGGAAATGCGGAACACCTGGCGCACCTCGACCGTGCCTATGGCGTTTTCGCGGCGCTCCGGCGCAAGCATGCCGGACAGCGCGGCTTTCACGTCATCAACCGCGTCGTAAATGATGTTGTAGTAGCGGATGTCGATGCCGAAAGATTCGGCCAGTTTGCGCGCACTTGCATCGGCGCGGGTGTTGAAACCTATGACCACGGCTTTGGAGGCCTGCGCGAGATTCACGTCGGATTCGCTGATGCCGCCCACGGCGGAGTGGATCACCTGCACCCGCACTTCGCTGGTGGACAGCTTGGTGAGCGCATGCACCAGCGCTTCCTGCGAACCCTGCACGTCGGCCTTAATGATGAGCGGCAAGGTTTTGGTTTCCGCCTCGCGCATCTGTTCGAACACGTTGTCCAGGCTGGTGGCGGCTTTGGCGAGTTTCACCTCGCGGTATTTGCCCTGGCGGAACAGCGCGATTTCGCGCGCCTTGCGCTCGTCGGTAATCACCAGCGCGTCGTCGCCGGCCGAAGGCACGTCGGACAGGCCCTGGATTTCGACCGGAATGGACGGCCCGGCTTCCTGCACCGACTTGCCGTCCTCGTCTATCATGGCGCGCACGCGCCCGAATACGTGGCCGCACAGCAGCACGTCGCCGCGCCGCAAAGTACCTTGCTGCACCAGGATGGACGCCACCGGGCCGCGCCCCTTGTCGAGCCGCGCTTCGATCACCAGGCCGCGCGCGGGCACTTCCTTGGGCGCGGTCAGTTCCATGACTTCAGCCTGCAGCAGCACGTTTTCGAGCAGTTCGTCGATGCCGGCGCCGGTGCGCGCGGACACGTTGCAGAACGGCGAATCGCCACCGAATTCTTCCGGCACCACGCCTTCCGCAACCAGTTCCTGTTTGACCCGTTCCGGGTTGGCGTCGGCCTTGTCGATCTTGTTCACGGCCACCACGATGGGCACCTTGGCGGCCTTGGCGTGATGTATGGCTTCTTTGGTCTGCGGCATCACGCCGTCGTCGGCGGCCACCACGAGAATCACGATGTCGGTCGCTGCGGCGCCGCGCGCGCGCATGGCCGTGAATGCTTCGTGACCCGGCGTGTCCAGGAAGGTGATGATGCCGCGCTGGGTTTCTACGTGATAGGCACCGATGTGCTGGGTAATGCCGCCGGCTTCGCCCGACGCCACGCGCGACTTGCGTATGTAGTCGAGCAGCGAGGTTTTGCCGTGGTCGACGTGGCCCATGACGGTTACCACCGGGGCGCGCGGCAGGGCTTCGGCATGGCGCACCTGGGCGGCTTCGTCGGT
>JAEUNN010000083.1 GCA_016791085.1 Rhodocyclaceae bacterium
GCGGCCAAGTTGCGAATCGCGCGTGTTCAGGTAAATCGCGAAACCGCCCAGTTGCTGCATGCCGGCTTCGAAAGACAGGCGCGTGCGCGTGCTCTGCTTTTCGAAAATCATGACCAGCGTGCGATCCACGAGCGGCCAGTACTGCTTGTAGTTCTTGTACCTGTCCTTGATCCAGCGCGTGCGCTCGAACAGATATTCGAATTCCTCGCGTGCCAAATCCTTGAACTGAAGGAAATGCCGGATTTCACTCATATTGTCTCCCGGGCGCCCGTCCTCGCTCGCCGAAGTCCTTGCTGCCGGCAGCCGCTTCGCCGCTATCCCGTCTCCCAGCCAGGCTGGTGCTTGTTCCGCCGCGCGCCGGCGACGGGGAGCCGCTTCAGGCTCCCAGAAATTCCCGTATCAATGCGGACAGCTTGGTTACCAGTTCGTCGCTATCCGCGTCGCTGAATGTGAGCGGAGGCAACAGGCGCACCACTTTTTCGACCGTCACGTTGATGAGCAGGCCGCCCTGCAGCGCGCGCGCTACCAGTTCCGTACAGGGGCGATCCAGTTCGACACCTATCATGAGGCCGTCGCCGCGCACCTCGCGCAAACCCGGCAGGCCTTGCAGTGCCCTGCGCAAACCGGAACAGATGGCCGCGCCCTGACGCAATGCATTCTGCATGAGACCGTCGCGCTCTATGACTTCCAGTGTGGTGCGCGCGGCACGACAGGCGATCGGGTTGCCGCCGAAGGTGGAGCCGTGGTTGCCCGGCTTGAACACACCCACGGCACGTCCGGCCGCCAGACAGGCACCGATCGGCACGCCAGAACCCAAACCTTTGGCCAGCGTCATCACGTCGGGCAATATGCCTGCGTGCTGGTGGGCGAACCACTTGCCGGTACGTCCGATGCCGCACTGCACTTCGTCCAGCATGAGCAGCCAGCCCTGCGCATCGCAAATGCCGCGCAATGCGCGCAGATAGTCGAGGTGGGCGATATTGATGCCGCCTTCGCCCTGCACCGGCTCGACCAATACCGCCACCACGCCGGGATTATGCGCGGCGACGGCTTCGACGGCGGCGAGATCATTGAACGGCACGCGCACGAAACCCGGCGTGAGCGGCTCGAATCCGGCCTGCACCTTGCGATTGCCGGTTGCCGACAGAGTGGCCAGCGTGCGTCCGTGGAAAGCCTGTTCCATGACCACGATGCCGGGTACGGCAACCCCTTTGTGATGCCCATAGAGGCGGGCCAGCTTGATCGCGGCTTCGTTGGCTTCGCAGCCCGAATTGCAGAAAAAGACTTCGTCCATGCCCGATATGGCGGCGAGCTTGTCGGACAAAGCTTCCTGTTCCCCTATCCGGTACAGGTTGGAGGTATGCAGCAGGCGTGCGGCCTGGTCGGCGATTGCGTGCACCAGATCGGGATGCGCATGTCCCAGTGTGGACACCGCGATGCCGGCCAGCGCGTCCAGATAAGCACGGCCGTCCTCGTCGTACAGCCGGACCCCTTTGCCATGCGTAAATGCGACCGGCTGGCGGCCGTAGGTGTTCATCAGATGCGGCATCCCCGATCCCCCAAACCCAGCACTGGCTGGGCTGCAAGCCCTGAAAAAAACAACACGGCGGCTTGCGCCGCCGTGCTTCATGAGCCGAAGTTTAGTTGAATTCGCAAACTCTGTACATATCGGCGGCCTTGCCGCGCGCCGCGCGCTTCAGTTTCCGCCCGGCGCCCCAGGCACGGCGGGTGCTTCGTCGCCCGCAGTCACAGCATCCCAGCGCGCGATCACCTTGCATTCGCGATAAATCTGCCGCAGTTTGAGTTCCGCCTGCGCTGCATTGGCGGCAGGGATGGCAAGTTTTTCAATCAACACCCCGCCCTTGGTGCGGATGCTGAACCCGTATCGGGACACAAGCGGCGGTTGCATGGGATAGCCTTTCCGCTCAATGGGATAGCGGAATTATAAGAAGTGATTTCTAGATTGCAAGCATTACAGCCCGCGAGCGGGGCTGCGAGGGGGTTGCGTGCGGCGCGCCCAGCTTGGCGCGGCCGCGACGCAAGCCGGCTGCCGGGCGCGGCGGCCGCTTGCGCGACCGGGCGGCGGCAGTGCCGGCCGGGCCGGTTCAGTTCAGGCTGCCGGCGCGGCTTCGGGCAACTTCCTGATCGCGGCGACCAGGCTGCTCTTGTTGCGGGCGACGCGGTTCTTATGCACGATGCCCTTGCCGGCGATGCCGTCGATCACGCTTTGCGCGACGCGGTATTGGGCTTCGGCTGCGGCGCGGTCGCCGGCCTCGATGGCCTTGCGCACGCTTTTGATGGCGCTGCGCAGGCGCGAGCGCAAACTCATGTTTTCGGCACGGCGCTTTTGCGCCTGGCGCGCGCGCTTACGCGCTTGTGCACTGTTGGCCATGGAAATTCGTCCAGGTTTGAAAAGCCGTAGATGATAACCCGCGGAAGGCCCAGACGCAAGCTTTGCGCGCAGTGCCGCATGGTCTTTCCGGTAACATAGCGGCCGTTCCCACGCCCCGGCACGCTCGATGAATCTCCTCAAGGCGCTCGCAACGGTGAGCGCCATGACCTTGCTGTCGCGCATTCTCGGTTTTGTGCGCGATTTCGTGATCGCGCGCACTTTCGGCGCAGGTTTGGCGACCGACGCATTTTTCGTGGCCTTCCGGCTGCCCAACCTGTTGCGCCGCATGTTCGCAGAAGGCGCGTTCTCGCAGGCTTTCGTGCCCATATTGTCGGAATACCGCAATACGCGCGAGGCCGACGCCACGCGCGCGCTCATCAATCATGTGGCCACGCTGCTGGCCATCGCGGTATTCGTGATTACGGCGCTGGGCGTCATCGGAGCGCCGCTGCTGATTTACGTTTCGGCGCCCGGATTTTCCGCCGACACCGAAAAATTCGAACTGACGGTGCTGCTCACGC
>JAEUNN010000130.1 GCA_016791085.1 Rhodocyclaceae bacterium
AGCCGTACCGGCGAGTTCTTCCTCTACAACGAGTACGACCCGCGCCGGGTGATCCTGTTCACCGAGGCGACCAGCGCCAACGCCATCGTCTGGACCGGCGCGGTCGACGCCGACGGAACCCTGCCGGACATCAGCGAGGACGGCATCACCGGCGGCGGCGGCAAGCTGCTGCAGTACTTCCTCAACGCACGCAGCGACGAGGGCATGAGCGTGCTCGGCTACGTGGCCTTCAAGCCCGATGGCCAGACACCCGACCCGACGGTGCCGGCGGAGTACCGCCAGAGCGACGGCGATGACGTCATCTTCGGCGACCTGGGCAACGACTGGATCGTCGGCGGCACGGGCCGCGACCACATTTACGGCGGCTTCGGCAACGACCTGATGAACGGCGACGACCGCCTCGGCACGGTCAATCCTAACCCGCCGCAGAACAGCCCCGGGCAACTGCCGCTGGGCGGCACGGACGAGTCTCCGGACACCCATTGGGTGTACGAGGACCGCATTTTCGGCGGCGCGGGTCTAGACATCCTGATCGGAAATACCAAGGGCGACCGCCTGATCGACTGGGTGGGCGAATTCAACAGCTTCATCGTGCCTTTCGCGCCCTTCGGCATTGCCACGGTGAGCCGTCAGGTGCCGCCGCACCTGTTCGACTTCCTGTACAGCCAGGCCTACAGCGACGGCGTGGACGTGACGCGCTTTACCGACACGGGCCAGTCCAACCACAATCAGCGCTACTCGAACGTCGTCACCATGCAGGGTGGCATCTACGGCGAGATGGGCTTGGTGACGCAGCAGGACCACGGCTTCTGGCAAGATCAGACCGGCGGCCCGACCGATCCGCAGGCCGGCAACGTGCCGGGCGGCCGGCGCGACGTGCTGCGCACCTCGGACTTCAACAACGGCTCGCAGGACGTGTTCCAGCGTGACACCGGCAACTTCGCGGTGGTCAATGGCCGGCTGGAGATTTCCGCCACGTCCAACACCACGCAGGCCTCGGCTTTCTACAACGTCGACAACTACCTGCCGATCTACTACGAGGTCAGCGCCAAGCTGATGGCCAGCAAGCCGGTGGGCGGCGCCAAGGCCAACGCCTACGTCATTTTCGACTACCAGTCGGACATCGACTTCAAGTACGCCGGGATCGACGTGTCGAACAACAAGATCGTGATGGGCTATCGCGATGCGTCCGGCTGGCACCAGGTGGTGCAGTCCAATGTGCCGCTGCAGATCAAGCCGGACATCCAGTACGACGTGCTGGTGGCGGTGAACGGTACCAACGTCACCGTCTCGGTGGCGGGCGTTAACTACTTCTCCTACACCTTTACGCCGCGCCTGGACAGCGAGGGCAACCCGATCCCGCTCAACAAGGGCTATGTCGGTGTCGGCGTGGACGGCGGCAAGGCGACGGTGGACAACTTTGCCCTGCAGATACTGCCTCCGGCAATCACCTTGTCGGTCAACGACCCATTCACGGGTGCGCCCAGCTTCGAGGTCATGACCCCGCAGAGTGGCCAGTGGGCGATGTCGGGCGGAACTTACAACGCGCAGTCGCCGGCCGGCGCGACGGCCGTGAGCCTTGCCGATGTCGGCAAAAGTATCGCTTACAGCGCGATCCTCGAGCTTGAGACCACGGTGCGACCGGGCAGTATGGGCGGCCTGGTGTTCGACTACTACGGCCCGAACGAATTCAAGTTCGTGCGCGTCGATGCGGCGCGCGACGTGGTCGAGATCGGCCACGCGGCGGTCAAGGGTGGCTTGAAGATCGACATGACGTTTGCCAAGACGCTCGACGACACGACGGCGCACGCGCTGAAGTTGTCGTTCGCGGGTGCGGCGATCACCGTGTCGGCCGATGGTGCGACGCTCGGTACCTATGGCTTCAATTCGGC
>JAEUNN010000154.1 GCA_016791085.1 Rhodocyclaceae bacterium
CGGACGCTGGACTGGCTCATCCGCTACTGGGAGCGCGCGCGCAAGGCCGGGCTGCCGGTGCGCGCCGATTTCGCCGAATTCCACCGCGACTACGAATGGATGGGCGCGCAGCGCCACCTCAAGGTGCTGGGCATATTCGCGCGCCTCCATCACCGCGACGGCAAGGATGGCTACCTGAAGGATTTGCCGCTGGTGTTCGAATACCTGCGCAAAACCGCCGTGCGCTACCGCGAACTGCACCCGCTCGCGAAAATTCTGGACCGCCTCGAACCGCGCGAAATCCAGACCGGCTACACGTTCTAGCCACGGCCTCCGCGGCGCGCACGGGGGGCGGGACTACTGCACCTGCGCCATGAGCATGGCATTGCCGCCCGCCGCGGCGATATTGATGCTCACGCAGCGCTCCACGACCAGGCGCTCCAGCGGCCAGTCGCGTGCGCCGCGCTCGATCACTGGAATCAGCGGGCCGCCGCGACGCGCAAGTTCGCTGCGCAGTTGCGCGGCCCGGGGCGCTTCGAACGCACACAGCACGGCGTCGAAACCGGCCGACTGCGCCTCGCTCGCAATACCTATTTCGCGCTGCACCAGGTCCGGTAGTTGCGCAAGCGGCAACGGCGCCGCGCGCTCGACCAGCGCGCGGTTGCCGGTCGCCAGCGCGGCAGCCAACGCGGCCAGATATTCGGCGGCATCGGTGGCGATAAGCAATACGACGCCGCGCGCCGCGAAGCCGAGCCGGTTGGATTCGCCTTCCGGGCCTTCCAGTTCCAGCTTTACCGGCCACAAGGTCTGATCGGCGAACTGGCGCGCACGCGCCAGCCAGGCGCTCGCCGCGTGCTGCGCCGTGCCCCAGTCCAGCAGCGCCTGGAACGCCGCGGGCAGCGCCAGCACGCGCTGGCCCAGGCGCGGCACCGGCGCGTTGCGGGTAAGCCGGGCCAGCAGGAGCGGCCCGCCGGCTTTCGGCCCGGTGCCGGACAAGCCGTCGCCGCCGAAAGGCTGCACCCCCACCACTGCGCCTATCATGTTGCGATTGACATAGAGGTTGCCGGCGCGCACGCGCGCGGCCAGCCTTTCCACCACGGCATCCATGCGGCTCTGGATGCCGCAGGTGAGCCCATAGCCCAAGCCGTTGATGGCATCGACCAGACTGTCCAGTTCGGCGGCGCGATAGCGCATCACGTGCAGCACGGGGCCGAACACCTCCTGGGTCAGTTCGCCCGGATGATCGACCAGCAGCAAGGCCGGCGCGATGAATTCGCCATACACCCGGGTGCGCCCGATGTCCTTGCGCCACAACAGCCGGCCGGCGCGCCGGCGCGCCTCGACATAGGCCTTCAGGCGCTCGCGCGCGGCGCCGTCTATGACCGGCCCCACGTCGGTCGCGTAGTCGCCGGGATTGCCCACCACCAGTTCGTCCAGCGCGCCTATCAGCAGATCGATGATGCGGTCGGCCACATCCGACTGCAGGCACAGCAGACGCAGGCTGGAACAGCGTTGCCCGGCGCTGTCGAAAGCCGAGGCGATCACGTCCGCCACGACCTGTTCGGGCAGCGCCGTGGAATCCACGATCATGGCGTTCTGGCCGCCGGTTTCCGCGACCAGCGTCACCTCGGGCAGACGCCCGGCCAGGCTGGCGTTGATTTCCGCCGCCACCTCGCAGGAGCCGGTGAACAACACGCCGCGCACGGCCGCATCGCGCACCAGTGCCGCCCCCACCACGCCGTCGCCGGGCAACATTTGCAGCGCATCGCGCTCCACGCCGGCGGCATGGAACAGCGTCACGGCGCGCGCCGCGACGAAAGGCGTCTGTTCGGCCGGTTTGGCCAGCACCGGATTGCCGGCGGCCAGCGCCGCCGCCACCTGGCCGGCGAATATGGCCAGCGGAAAATTCCACGGGCTGATGCACACCACCGGGCCGAGCGGCAGGCCGAGCGCCACGCCGGACATCAGTTGCTGCGCGTAATAGCGGCAAAAATCGGCGGCTTCGCGCACCTCGGCGAGCGCATTGGGTATCGTGCGGCCGGCTTCGAGCACGATGAGCGCGGCCAGTTCGCGGCCTGCCGCTTCGATCAGGTCGGCGGCGCGGTTCAGCACCGCCGCGCGATCGTGCGGCGCAAGCTGCGGCCAGGCCGACTGGGCCGCCGCGCGCACCGCAGCGGCCGCGTCGGCAAGCCCGACTTCATACACCGCCCCGACCGCACAATTCCAGTCGCCCGGCGACAACAAGGCGCGCGGTGCGCCGGCGTGCTGCAGGGGCACCGCCAGGATGGGGCGCACTTCGCGCAGGGTGTCGGATTCGCGTACCAGAAATTCCGCCATGGCCGCCCGTTCGCTGGCCACGGACAAGTCGGGCGCGGTGGAATTGAGGCGCTGTTTGTACAGGTTGCGCGGCAGCGGCAGGCGCGGATTGGGCGACCAGCCCTCGGCCGCCGCCGTGGCGTGCGGATCGGACAGCAATGCATCGAGGTCTACGCGGGCATCCAGCACGCGATGCACGAAACTTGCGTTGGCGCCGTTTTCGAGCAGGCGCCGAACCAGATAGGCGAGCAGATCGGCATAGCGGCCGACCGGCCCGTAAATGCGCAGCGGCGGCAGTTCGGGCACGACGTCGCGCAGGCAGCGGAACAGCAATTCGCCCATGCCGTGCAGGCACTGGAATTCATAGCCGCGCGCATCGCC
>JAEUNN010000184.1 GCA_016791085.1 Rhodocyclaceae bacterium
TAGAATTCCGTCTTTATCGCAGCGTACGGCCATGAAAACGACGTTCCTTGATTTTGAACAGCCGATTGCCGAACTCGAAGCGAAAATCGAAGAACTGCGTTTCGTGCAGGACGATTCCGCGGTCGATATATCCGATGAGATTGCCCGGCTGGAAGCAAAAAGCCAGGCGCTTACCAAGGATATTTATGCCAAGCTCAGTCCCTGGCAGATCGCGCAGGTCGCGCGCCACGCGCAACGGCCGTACACGCTGGATTACTGCCAGCACGTATTTACGGATTTCGTCGAATTGCACGGCGACCGGGCATTCGCCGACGACCACGCCATCGTCGGCGGCATGGCGCGATTCAACGGCCAGCCCTGCGTGGTGATCGGCCACCAAAAGGGCCGCGACACCAAGGAAAAAATATTCCGCAATTTCGGCATGCCGCGCCCCGAGGGCTACCGTAAGGCCTTGCGCCTCATGCGCCTGGCCGAAAAATTCGGGCTGCCCATATTCACTTTCGTCGATACGCCCGGCGCCTACCCCGGCGTGGATGCTGAAGAGCGCGGCCAGTCCGAGGCAATCGGGCGCAACCTGTTCGAAATGGCCGAATTCAAGGTGCCCATCCTGTGCACCATCATCGGCGAGGGAGGCTCGGGCGGCGCTCTGGCGATCGCCGTGGGCGACACCGTACTGATGTTGCAATACGCGACCTATTCCGTCATATCCCCGGAAGGTTGCGCCTCCATACTCTGGAAAAGCGCCGAAAAGGCTGGCGAAGCGGCGGAAATTCTGGGTATCACGGCGGCGCGCCTGAAGTCGCTGGGACTGATAGACCGCGTCGTGAACGAACCGCTGGGTGGCGCCCACCGCGATGTGCGCGGCGTGGCCATGAGCCTCAAGCGCGCGTTGCAGGAAGCCCTGCGCCAGGTTTCCGAGCTGTCGCCTGCCGCCATTGTTGAGAGGCGCATAGAGCGGCTCATGGAATATGGCCGCTACAAGGAACAGTCACTGTCCTGACGTATTGTCCGTGGTGCGCGCCGCGCTGGCGGCGCACATCCCGAGCGGCGCGCGGGTTTGCGTCGGCTTGAGCGGCGGCGTCGATTCCAGCGTACTGCTCGATTGCGTGGCGCGCCTGCAGCCCGAACTGCGCTACGAACTTGGCGCACTGCATGTCCATCACGGTTTAAGCCCCCATGCCGGCAGTTGGGCGCGCCACTGCCAAGCCCAGTGCGACCGCCTCGGCCTGGCGCTGGCTGTGCATGAAGTCGAAGTAATCACCCGGGGCGAAGGTGTCGAAGCGGCCGCCCGCCATGCCCGCTATGCGGCGTTCGCGCGCTCGAACGCCGATTGGTTGTTGCTCGCGCACCACGCCGACGATCAGGCCGAAACCTTGTTGCATAACCTGCTGCGCGGTGCCGGCGTAAAGGGCGCGGCGGCAATGCCGCTAACGCGCGCGCTCGGGGCGGGATGCCCGACCTTGTTGCGGCCCATGCTGGCGCTGCGCCGCGCGGACCTGGAAGCTTACGCGCGCGGCCACGGCATCGACTGGATAGAGGACGAAGCCAACCGCAACCCGCGCTATGCGCGCAGTGCGCTGCGACATGAAATCCTGCCGGCCATGGAACGGCGCTGGCCGGCCGCAGTGAGCACCCTGGCGCGCGCCGCCGGCCTGTTCGCGGAAGCCGATCAATTGCTGCAGGAAATCGGCGCCGCCGACCTGCGCGCCTGCACCTGCGACGGCGCTTTGGACACGGCTGCGCTCAGCCGGTTGCCGGCGCCGCGCGCGCGCAATGGTCTGCGCGTCTGGCTCGCCGGCCATGGCATTCCCGCGCCGGCGGCGCAGCGCCTCGACGAATTCCTGCGCCAGTCGGTAACGGCCGATATGGCGCAAACCATGGAGTGGCGCTGTGGCGACCGGCTCGTGTTTCGCTACCAGGGGCGGCTGCATTGCCTGGCGCTGCCGGCCGCGGTGCCGGCAAGACTGGCCTGGCGTGGCGAATCCGAACTGGATTGGGCGGGAACGCGCATAGTCATGCGGCCGGCGCAAGCTGTGGGCATATGCTGTCAGCGCCTGCAGGGCGCGCAAGTGGAATTCCGCCGCCGCAGCGGCGGCGAGCGCTTGCGCCTGCACGGTCACCAGCATGCGCTCAAACAATTGTTTCAGCAGTACGGCATCGCACCGCCCCTGCGCGCGCTCATGCCGCTCCTGTACTGCGGCGACCAATTGGTCTGGGTGCCGGGCATAGGGATTGCGGATGACTGGCGCACCGGCGCTGCCGCGGCGGGCCTGCAGCCAGGTTGGGATGTGCTTCATCCGTCCCGGGACAACGCCCTGGGCGCGGCGCCGGACTAGCTTGCGACGGCTTTCCAGCGGCTGTGCGCATGCACATGGCGCGCGAGGAAATCCATCTGGTCCAGCAGTATGTTGCGATTGCAGAGGATCAGGTATTCCGCCTTGTTCGGCACATAAGGCGCATACAGCAATTCCATCCCGGCCTGTTCGGGCAGCCGCGCGCCCTTGCGCTGGTTGCACACGCGGCAGGCCGTCACGACGTTCATCCAGACGTCGCGCCCGCCGCGCGAAAGCGGAATGATGTGATCGCGCGTCAGGCGCCCGAAGCCGAACTCACAGCCGCAATAGGCGCAGATATAGCGGTCGCGATGGAACAGCTCGTGGTTGTTGAGCGGCGGCACCACCGCACAGCCGCGCGCACCGAGCGCGCGTCCTTTGATGGCGATTATGCTGTTGGCGCTGATCTGCGAACGCAGTCCGGTCGAGCGGTTGATGCCGCCGTGGATCAGAAATTCCGAATCGCCGGCCGTCCAGGCCACCAAATCCTTGGCGTAATAAAAACAGGCGTGCTGCCAGCTCACCCAGCGGTGCGGGACGCCGTGCACGTCCAGGGTCAGGATTAGCGGCAGTTTTATCGCAGTGCCTTGCATGCCAGCCTAAAATCGGTACATCCAAGGAGATCGTGCTCCGCCGGCTTGGGCGATGCGCGCGCCGAGGGCAACTTAAACCAATGGCCACTAAATTGCAACCTGCGTCCGCGCGCCATACCGGCCTGGTGTACGCCTTGCTGTTGTCGTGCCTGTTGCATATTGGACTGCTTTGGCCGGCGCTGGTTGCGCGCGAGCCCTTGCGCGTGGCGGGCGCGCGCGCCGGCGCGATCGAAGTGCGGCTCGCGGCGGCGCCGGCAGCCGCCGCGACGGCGCCCGAACCGGACGCGGCCGCCACGGCGCGAGCGCGTCCGGCGCGCAATTCCGGAACAATCGACAAGCCCCGCCAGGCGCATGAGCCGCGGCCGGCCACGGCGGCCGCGCAGCCTGCTGCCGAGGCCGGCGCCGAGCCCGCGGCTGGCACGGGACCGGCGCCCGATGCCGATGCGCTGCGCCACTATCGCTGGGCGCTGGCGCTTGCGGCACGCGAATTGCGCGGTGAGGTCGAAACCCTCGCTGCCGCGAGCGACGCAGGCGTGGTCCGTCTGCGCGTCGAACACGATGCTCGCGGCATCGCGCGCGCGGTGTCGGTGGGCGCGTCCAGCGGGCACGCGGATGCCGACCTGGGGGCGAAACGATTGATTGCGCGCGCGCTGGACCGCGTGGCCTTGCCGCCGTCGCTGCAGGGACGGGCGTTCGTGGTCGAAATAAGCGTCGAACTTGGCAGCTCCGAGTAAGCCGCGCAGCCGGTGGGGCAGGGGGATATGTGGCATCATGACGGCATGATCGAGGCGGAAAACGTTGCAACGGGTTTCGCCGCAATAGCACTCGGGGCTATCCCGGCCGCGTCGCTTGGGCGCGGTTGCGGGCGCGCTAGTCGGGCGTCCTGTGACGGTCCGCAACGGTGCGATGGCGGTGCGACGGGCTGGTGCCGGGGCGCCGCATGAGCGCTCACGGCGAAGCACCTGACCATGCTGCGCCGGCTGCCGGCGCGTCGGCCGGTGGCGCCCGTGCCCTGCGCGCGAACGCCGCCGTCGCGGCGCTCATATTTGCCGCCGCCGGGCTGGCGAGCGCCTTGTCCAGCGCCTTTCCCGCCGGTGTCGCGTGGCCGCTGCTGGGCCTGAATCTGGGGGCGCTCGGGTGGCGCGGCGCGGCGCTGCTGCCGGGCGTGATTTTGGGCAGCGCACTGGCCGCGCTATTTGCCGGCGCGCCCGGTGCGGCGACCGTGGTGGAACTGATCGCCTGCGCGGTGCTGCCGGCCGTCGCCGTTGCTCCGCTCTTGCGCGCCAGCATCCTGAACGGTCGTTTCTGTACCCATGCGCAAGGCGCCGTGTCGCTTGTCCTGTTGGGCGGCGTGCTGGCGGCCGGTCTGTCCGCGCTGGTGCAGTTCGGCGTGTCCCTGGCGCACGGGGCGGACCTGGTGAACGCCCTGGACGCGCTTCCCGCCGGCTGGATCGCCAATTCCTCGGCGGTACTTCTGATCACCCCTCTGCTGTGCGATTGTGCCGGCAAGCGCGCGCCGCCGCATATCGCCGGTTATGGCGAAGCCCTGCTCGCCGCGCTGTTCGCTGCGGCATTCGGTGCCTTAGGGTTTGGAATTTCATGGCACCCGCTGTCGGAAGCGTATCTGTCGCAATTTCTGGTCCTTCCGGTACTCGTCTGGGGCGCGATACGCCTGTCGCGCATGGGTGTGCAGTTCGTACTGCTGGCGTTCGGGCTGTCCGCACTGGCCGTCAGCGCGCTGGCAGCCGGGCAGGCCGGGGCCGGCTTGACGCCCGAGGCGCTGCTCAAGCTGCACCTGTTCATCGTGATGGCGGCCGCGCTGGTGCTGCTGATACACGGCAGCCTGGCGGAACATAGGCGCGAGGAGGCGCGCCTAGTCGCCAGCGAACGGCATTTCCGCACCCTGGTTCAGGCGTCCTGCGATGTTTACTGGGATCTCGACGCGAACCTGCGCTTTACGCTGTACGTCGATCTGCAGAAAAGCTCCAGCGAGCGCAGCGAAGACCCCACCGTGTATGGACTGCATCCTTGGGAATTGCCGGGCCGCGAAGCCGTCAGCGCGGACTGGGACAGCATGCGGCGCATGCTCGAGGCGCATGAGCCGTTTCGCGATTTCGTCCTGCGTTATCGGGAAAGTCCCGAGCGCTGGCGCTACCTGCGCGTGGCCGGCGCGCCGATATTCGACGCCGCCGGGCAATTTACCGGCTATCGCGGCCTGGCTCAGGATGCCAGCGATCAGATGCGGGCGCAGGAAGCCGTGCAGCGCAGCCAGTTCGAACTGCGCGCCCTGCTGGACGCTTCGCCGGACTGGGTGGTCATGAAAAATCGCAGCGGCGAGTGGCTGGTCGCCAATCAGGCCATCATGTCGGCGTTTTCCCTGCGCGAGTCCGACTGGCGCGGGCGTTCGCCGGACGAATTGCTGCTGGTCGCGCCGCAGTTGCACGAATTGCTCGTGCAAGGGCAGGATTCGGATCGCGAAGTGCTGCAGGACGGCCGTCTGCAGCACATCGAGCAGGTGCTCACCCTGTCCGACGGCCTGCGCCGCAGTTTCGACATCCTCAAGGCGCCCTTGCGCAACCACAGCGGCGACATTACGGGCCTGGTGGTGATAGGCCGCGACATCACCCACCTGAAACAGTCGGAACGCATACGGCGCAAACAGATGGAAGAAATCCAGCGCCTCAACAGCGAACTCGAATCGCGCGTGCGGGCGCGCACCGCCCAGCTCGAAGCGGCCAATAGCGAGCTGGA
>JAEUNN010000221.1 GCA_016791085.1 Rhodocyclaceae bacterium
CTTGGGTTGAGGGAGGGTGAGCACAGCCATCAAGACGCGCGATGCCGAAAAACGTCGGACGCTTGGGAAATCGTGTGTGGCTCGTATCGGGAATTTGTCACAGCCGCCGCTCGCGAGGGCTTGCCGGGCGTGTTGCGGCACCACGGGTCAGGCTTAGCGGTGGGATGGCGGCACTATGTGGGTGCATCAGATTGCGCTTTGTTGGTTCTGCCGAAGCGATTTGACCGGATGATAAATTAAGGCGCCGGCTTTGTGGCACCCATGTTCGCCTACCCTGAAGTTTTGCGTTTGTAATGGATGTATGCGCCGACACATGGCTGGTAGGCGTAGATGGGCGACTACCCCCATCTCATTCTGAGACGCTGGCGCGGATCGACGCATGCGGCGGATTACGCGCTGCGGCCAACGATACGGTAGAGCTGCCGAGGTGTGCCCGGGGGTTGCTTGCGGCAGGGCGCTCCAGGCGTCAGCACCGGACTTAGGCTGCTAAGGGGTGCGGCGTTGCGGCGCTGTGGCGGCAATCGCGGCCAAGTGGTCAGCGCTTGCGGCCGCCTGCGCTTGCGGTCGCGACCGGCGTGGCGTGGCGGCCGCACTGCGCTGTGTCGATTGCGCCGGACCGTCAAATAAAAAGCCGCGCCTTGCGGGCGCGGCTGCTTGCTGCGGCTTGCCTGCGGATCAGGCGTGCCTCCAGTGGAACCAGGATTTCCAGCGCGCGCGCTTGGCGCCGCCGGCGGCGGCCTTGTACTCACGTGCGATGTGTAGCATGGCATCGACGCGCGCCCGGTCGGCGTTCACCCCGGGCGGCGTGGCCGCGCGTTCGACCACGCGCATGCGCTTTTCGTCGGCGCCCATGCCCATCACGTGATATAGCGCCGCCAGGTGGGTGGCCGCGCAACGGCCGGCTTCCAGCGTGAGCTTGGGGGACTCCAGTGCGCGCAGGAAATATTCGGCCGCGCGTGCCACCTCGCCGCGCGCATATACGGCCTGGCCGCGAAAACTCCAGGCGCCCGATTCGTAACTGTCGGTCAGGCCTTTTTCCAGGGCCTGGGCGAACATGCTGTCGGCGTGCACCCAGTCCTGCTGGTGCAGCAGCCCCAGCGCGACGTGAAAATCCTCAGCGCCGGGGCCTCCGTCGGAACCTATGCTGCTGAATGTTTTGCGCACATGTACGTCGCCCGAGCGCGGTATCGGCGCCAAGCTCACTTCGTGTCCGGGCGCCAGCGCATAGACTTCCGGCGCGGGGCGCTTTTCATACAGCTTGAGCGTGGCGTCCTGCGGCATGATGTTGGAACGTTCGGTAAGCAGGCCGCG
>JAEUNN010000225.1 GCA_016791085.1 Rhodocyclaceae bacterium
GACCAGATCAGGTCGTTCGCGCGCAGCATGTTGAAGGTGCCGGCCATTTCCGACCCTTCCAGGTAGCCGCGCTCGTTCATTTTCTTGTCCAGCGCCTCGACCGCCTTTTCGTCGATGAACACGCCCAGTTCGCCCGGATCGGAAAAATCCAGCATGGTCGTGAAGAAGGTGCCGGACTGGATGCGCTTGTCCTTTTTCGCGGCCATGTAGGCGAGCGTGGTGGCGAGCAGCGTACCGCCGAGGCAATAGCCGGCGGCATTGATTTCCTTTTCGCCGGTCTGTTCGCAGATGGCATCGACGGCGGCCAGCGTGCCCTGGGTCAGGTAATCCTCGAAGCCCTTTTCAGCCAGACGGGCATCCGGATTGACCCAGGAAATCACGAATACGCTGTGGCCCTGATCGCAGCACCACTTGATGTAGCTGTTCTTGTCGCGCAAATCCAGGATGTAGTACTTGTTGATCCAGGGCGGCACGATGAGCATGGGGCGCTTGTATTGCTGCTCGGTGGTGGGATTGAACTGCAGCAACTGCATCAGTTCGTTCTGGAATACCACCTTGCCCTTGCTCGTGGCGACATTGCGGCCCATTTCGAAGGCCGTGGTGTCGGTCATGCGTATGCGCAGCTGGCCGTCGCCCTGCTCGATGTCGCGCAGCAGGTTGTTCAGGCCTTTGATGAGATTCTGGCCATGGCTTTTGACCGTTTCGCGGAACACCTCGGGATTGGTGACGGCGAAATTGGACGGGCTCATGGCGTCGATGTACTGGCGCGTGAAGAAATTGACCTTCTTCTGCGTGTTTTCGTCCAGACCTTCGACATTGCTGACCACGTCGTGGATGTGGCGGGCGGAAATCAGGTAGGTCTGCTTGACGTAGTCGAACAGGAAATGATCCTGCCACTCGCCGGCCTTGAAGCGGTTGTCACCCTTGGCGGGCGCCGCCACCGGTGCGGCCTCTACGCCCATGAAGCGCAGCATGGAATGCTGCCAGAGCGAAAAATAGTCCCACACCAGATTGACCTGGGCGGACGCCAGTTTGTAGGGGTTGGACAGCAGTTTGGCCATCATGTCCATGAAGGCCTGGGCGATGCCCAGTTCGTCCTGAGGCGGTGAGGCGCCGCGTTTGATCTGGCGCTGCACATGTTCGGTGATCAGTTTCGAAGCGCGGTCGGCGACTTCGCCGTAGGTTTTGGCGAGTTCGGCTGGATCGGGCACTTCCACAGCTGCTTCTTTGGCGTCGGACACAGTTCATCTCCCCGGTGATGCGGACAAAATGCGGGCGCTGACAGCCCGGCACGTTAATGAGTCGGTCGCAGGTCTATTGCTGAACCGCGCCGCGCACCCGCGACGGGCGAGCATAACCATTCTGCGACCGATGGCGTTCGACGTGGCCGCAAGACGAGTAATGCGGCAAGTCGGCGATCGATTGGTTTGCGAGGTGCAGACTCGCGATTCTAACTCAGCGCGCGGGCTTTACGAAAGCCGGATAGGGCGCCGCGCGCCGCCTTTACGACGGCGTTCGCGCAAGGCCGCTTAAGGCGCCCGCTGGCCCGCTTGCGTCGGTTCGCGCGCTGCGCCTGCTTCAAAGTCCGCAAACGTTTGCGCTTCAAATCTGGCCGGGCAGCCGCTGCATCCGGGATTGTCCCTGCCGCGCCAAGGGTTGACCTCGACCGGCGCTGCAATATCATTGAATCGGTTCGAGCGGTGCGGCGCCCCATCGCGCCGTCCGCCCGCGAGGGGCGCGGCAAGCCGTTCGGCCGCGCGTCAAAGGACAAGCAGGCGGCAGATTTGCACGGCGGCGGGAAGTGCGGGCGAGGGCACGCGCTCCGCCGGCCTGCATGCGCCGCCCATGCCAGGGAGCGCACCATGACGCCAGTCGGACTTGATTACGGATTAGGCAAGGACATCGACCTGCTGCGCGAAGCCAGTGCCGAATTTGCGCGGCGCGAAATTGCACCGCGCGCGGCCGAAATCGATCGCACGGATCAGTTTCCCATGGACCTGTGGCCCAAATTGGGCGAACTGGGCGTACTCGGCATGACCGCCGACGAAAAATATGGCGGCGCCGGGCTCGGGTATCTGGCGCACATGGTGGTCATGGAAGAAATTTCGCGCGCGTCTGCGTCGGTAGGCCTGTCCTACGGAGCGCACTCGAATCTGTGCGTGAATCAGATCAACCGCAACGGCAGCGCGGAACAGAAGGCGCGCTATCTGCCCGGCCTGATCGCCGGCACCAGCATAGGCGCGCTCGCGATGAGCGAGCCGGGTGCCGGCTCCGACGTGGTTTCCATGCGCTTGCGGGCCGACCGGCGCGGCGACCTGTATCTGCTGAACGGCAGCAAAATGTGGATCACCAACGGCCCCGACGCCGACGTGCTGGTCGTCTATGCCAAAACGGACATGAATGCCGGGCCGCGCGGCATCACGGCCTTCCTGGTGGAAAAAGGGTACAAGGGCTTTTCGGTTGCGCAGAAACTCGACAAGCTCGGCATGCGCGGCTCGCACACCGGCGAACTGGTGTTCCAGGATTGCGAAGTGCCGGCCGAAAACCTGCTCGGCCGCGAAGGCGAAGGGGTCAAAGTGCTCATGAGCGGCCTGGATTTCGAGCGTGCGGTGCTGGCCGCCGGGCCGCTGGGCATCATGGCCGCCTGCCTCGACGCGGTGTTGCCGTATGTACACGAACGCCGCCAGTTCGGTCGCTCCATCGGCGAATTTCAACTGATGCAGGGCAAAATCGCGGACATGTATGCTACTTTCAGCGCCTGCCGGGCTTACGTCTATACGGTGGGCCGCAATTGCGACCTGCCCGGCATCGATGTGCGGCGCTTGCGCAAGGATGCTGCGGCCGCAATCCTGTATGCGGCCGAAAAGGCCACCTGGATGGCCGGGGAAGCCATACAGGCCCTGGGCGGCAACGGCTATGTCAATGACTATCCGACCGGGCGCCTGTGGCGCGATGCCAAACTATACGAAATTGGAGCCGGCACGTCGGAAATTCGGCGTATGCTGATCGGACGTGAATTGTTTGACGAAAGTACCTGATCAAATGCGAGATTTGCCGCAACTTTTCGAGAACAACCGCAACTGGGCGGAATCGGTCGTCCAGAAAGACCCCGAATTTTTCCTGCGCCTGGCCAAACAGCAGGCGCCGGCCTATCTATGGATAGGCTGTTCCGATTCGCGCGTTCCGGCAAACGAAATCATCGGGCTGGCCCCGGGCGAAGTGTTCGTGCATCGCAACGTTGCCAACGTGGTCGTGCATACCGATTTGAATTGCCTGTCCGTGCTGCAATTCGCAGTCGAAATTCTGCGCATCAAGCACGTTATGGTGGTCGGGCATTACGGCTGTTCGGGGGTGCGCGCGGCGCTGGCGCGCCACCGGGTGGGCTTGGCCGACAACTGGTTGCGGCATGTCGAGGACGTGCATGAAAAGCACTTCCGTCGCCTCGAAGCAGCCGGCGATCTGCAGCAACAGCACGATTTGCTGTGCGAATTGAACGTGGTCGAGCAGGTCATGAACGTATGCCGGACGACGGTGGTGCGGGACGCATGGGAACGCGGTCAGGGGTTGAATGTGCACGGCTGGATTTACGGTCTCAAGGATGGCCGCCTGCGCGACCTGAACGTGACCATCGACCATCCGGACCAGGTGCGCGATGCTTACGACATGGCCTTGTCGGCGCTCATGCATAGTCCGCCCATTCAGATCGACGCGGCACAGCCGGACCAGGGCGCCGCTTGAGGCGCGTGCAGGAGTGATGACTACGATGCCTGCCGCCCCGCTCCGCCCTGGCCGCCGCGCGAACTGCGGCGCCGGGCATGTGCATTCAGGTTGGGGAGGTGCTTGCCGTGCGTAATCGAGTCGAACTGGGTTATACGCCGGGCGTGATCGGCCGCGTGGCCGAACTGCACGGCCGTTACTATTCTAGGCATTTCGGTTTCGGTTCGTTTTTCGAAGCGCGCGTGGCCGCCGACGTGGCGGATTTTTTCCGCTCCTACAATCCGGACCGCGACCTGTTCCTGGCCATGTTCGAAGGTGCGGACATCATAGGCAGCATAGCCGTGGATGGTTCGCGCGCAGCCCGCGACGGTGCCCAGTTGCGCTGGTTCATCGTCGATGAGAGCGTGCAGGGCCACGGCGTGGGCAAGCTCATGCTCAACAGCGCGGTGGCGTTCTGCCGCCAGCACCGCTACGGCAGCATTTACCTCGAAACTTTCGTCGGACTGGACGTGGCGCGCCACCTGTACGAACAGGCGGGATTCAAGCTCACGCGCGAGGCGGTCGGATCCCAATATGGCACGCGGGTAGTCGAACAGCGCTTCGAACTTCCGCTCGATCACCCCGCCGAAGCCCCGCGCCGGGGCTGAGCGCACCGCCTCGTCCGCAGGGCCGAGTCGGGCCGCGCGGCGGTTCGGCCGGTCCATCCGCATGCCATAATCCGCAGTCCGTGCCCACAGCCTGGAGGCCGTCCGTCATGCCTGCGCCCATAGAGTTCTATTTCGATTTCACGTCTCCGTACGGCTATCTGCTCGCCCACCGCATAGACGAAATCGCCGCCGGCCACGGTCGCACGACCGACTGGCATCCCTTCCTGCTGGGCATGGCGTTCAAAATCACCGGTGCGGTGCCGTTGCCGGAAATACCCGTCAAAGGCGCATATTCCCTGCACGACATCCAGCGCTCGGCGCGCTATTTTGGCTTGCCCTACCGCCACCCGACACGCTTTCCGCTGCCCACGCACAGTGCCGCGCGCAGCTTCTACTGGCTGCAGGATCACGACGCGGCGCGCGCGCGCCCGTTCGCGCTGGCCTGCCTGCGCGCATTGTTCGTCGAGGATCGCGACATTTCCGCGCCGGCCACGGTGCTCGACGTGGCCGCCGCGCAGGGCGCCGACCGTGCCGCGCTGGAACAGGCGCTGGCCGATCCGGCCGTGAAGGACCGCCTGCGCAGCGAAACCGAGGCGGCGATCGCGCGCGGCGTGTTCGGCTCGCCGTTCACGATTATCGACGGCGAGCCCTTCTGGGGTGCCGACCGCGTTCCGCAAATCGAGCGCTGGCTTGCCGGCGGCTTCTGACGCCGTCATCGTGCCTTTTGCGCAAGAACCAATTACAGGGGGTGAGGATGTCAGCCGTAGCGACCGAAATCGACCAGGGCGTAGGCATCGCCACCTTATGCCGCGCCGAGCGCCACAATGCTTTCGATGAGGCCCTGATTGCCGATCTGTCCGCGGCATTGCGCGAGCTCGACGCCGCCGAAGACGCGCGCGTGGTGGTGCTGTCGGCGCTGGGCAAAAGTTTCTGCGCCGGTGCCGACCTGGCCTGGATGCGCCGCGCTGCCGCCTATGGCGAGGCGGAAAACCTGTCCGACGCGCGCAAGCTCGCAGAGCTGTTGCGCATCCTGAACGAAATGTCCAAGCCCACCGTGGCGCGCGTGCAAGGGCCGGCGTACGGGGGCGGGGTCGGCCTGGTGGCGGCCTGCGATATCGCGATTGCCACTTACGATGCGCAGTTTGCCCTGTCCGAGGCCAAACTGGGGCTCATTCCGGCCGTCATCAGCCCGTATGTCGTGGAAGCCATAGGTGCGCGCAAGGCGCGCCGCTATTTCCTCAGCGCCGAGCGCTTTTCCGCCGCCGAAGCCTATCGCATCGGCCTCGTGCATGAAATCGTGCCGGGCCTGGAAGAGCTGGACCAGGCGGTAGGCGAGGTGATCGATGCGCTGCTGGCTTGCGGGCCGGCCGCCCAGCGCGAGTGCAAACAGTTGCTGCGCGATCTGGCCGGCCGCGCCACCGACGCCGAACTGATAGACCACACCGCGCGTGCCATCACGCGCGTGCGCGCATCCGCCGAAGCGCGCGAGGGCATTGCCGCCTTCCTGGAAAAGCGCCAGCCCGACTGGCTGCCGGAGCTTTGAGGCCGCACGCATGGAGCCTATGGTGGCCTCGCCCTGCACGGGTGTCTGCAGCATGGATCGCAAGCTGGGGCTGTGCGCCGGCTGTTTGCGCACGCTGGACGAAATCGCCGGCTGGAGCACGGCCGGCAGCGAACAGAAGCGCATGATCCTCGTGCGCATCGCGCAAAGGCGCGAAAAATACGATCCGGACGGCAGCGGACTGCGCTGCAATTGTGAAGACTGAACCTCAAGGCCGCGGCCGGGTCAGCCTGACAGTATCGAACCAATACCGTAGCGGTTATCGCTGACCGCAGCCGCCGTTCCTGCGGGAGGACAATCCAGCCATGCGCCGCGTCACCTGGTATTTCGATTTCATTTCGCCCTTTGCCTACCTGGCCTCGCAGCGCCTGCACGTGCTGGTGCCGCCCGAGCACGAGTTACGCCTGGTGCCGGTGCTGTTCGCAGGTTTGCTGGACCGCTTCGGCCACATGGGTCCGGCCGAATTGCCGGCCAAGCGCCGTTTCACCTACCGCCACGTGGTCTGGATCGCCGAGCGCGCCGGCATACCGCTCAAATTTCCGCCGGCACATCCTTTCAATCCGCTCAGCGTATTGCGGCTGGCCCAGGCCCTGGATTGCCGTCCCGACGTGGTGGACCGGATTTTCTGCTTCATATGGCTGGAGGGGCGCGATCCCAACCACCCCGACAACTGGGAAGAACTTGCGCAACGCCTGGGCTACGCGTCCGGCGCTGCCGCGCGCGCAGCCGCCAGTGCGCCGCAGGTCAAGGCGGCGCTCGCTGCCAACGGCGAAGAAGCAGCCGCGGCGGGCGTGTTCGGCGTACCGACGCTGGCCATCGACGATGAACTGTATTGGGGGTGGGACGCCATGCCTTTCGCGCTCGCGGCGCTGGCCGATCCGGCGCGCTTCGCGGGCGGCGAATACGCGCGGGTGGCCGAACTGCCGCAGGCGCTGCAGCGCAAACCCGTGCCGTGAGCCGCGCGCAAGTCGAACTGCCGCCGCAAATTCAGGTATTCGAGCGCGGCTGGCTGTCCTCCAACAACATCCTGCTGCGGCAAGGCGCTCTCGCCACCCTGGTGGACAGCGGCTATGTGAGCCACGCCGCGCAGACGCTCCAACTGGTGCGCTCGGGCCTGGACGGACGACGCCTGCAAACCCTCGTAAACACCCACTGCCATTCCGACCACATGGGCGGCAATGCGCGTCTGGTGCGGGAATTCGGCTGCACCGTGGTGGTGCCGCAAGGCTATGCGCAAATTCTGCACGAGTGGGACGAACAGGCCCTGCTGCTCAGCAGCGCCAATCAGCGTGCAGACCGTTTCCAGCCCGATGCCTGCATCGGTCCGGGCGATGAACTGGAAATGGGCGGCCTGGCCTGGCGCACGCTCGCCGCGCCGGGCCACGACATGCACGCCCTGATGTTTTACTGCGCGGAGCGCCGCCTGCTCATTTCCGGCGACGCGCTATGGAACGACGGCTTCGGCATACAGTTCGCGACCGTGCTGGGCACGGCCGACGCACTTGCCGCGACGCGTGCCACCCTGGACGCGATAGCCCGGCTCGACCTGCAAACCGTGATACCCGGACATGGCCCACCCTTCGCCGACGTGGACGCAGCACTGGCACGCGCTTTTGCGCGTGCGGACATGCTTGCCGAGGACGCCGAACGCATGGCGCGCAGTGCCTTGCGCGCGCTGTTCGTGTTCAACCTGCTCGAATTTCGTAGTTTGAGGCGGGACGATTTGCCCGCCTACCTGGCGGGCGTGCCAATTTTTCGCCTGCTCAATGACCGTTATTTTCGTCGTTCTTACGACGATCTGGCCGCAGGCCTGGTTCGGGATCTGGTTCGTGGCGGGGCGATAACGGTGGACGGCGGTCTTGTTGCAATTGCCCGCGCTTCTTAGCACCCATGTTGCGCTGCAGTCGCAAATATCTCATTTCTAAACCTCCATCGTTGGTTCGGGCGAAACCCGGACTCGATTAGATGCATTTGGCGCGCGCAAGTTTCACGCAGTCGACCGGCTTTCCGTTATGCTTCCCGGCATGACCCGTCCAGAACTGGAACTTTCCATCATTAGCGGGCTGTCCGGCTCGGGAAAAAGCATTGCGCTCAACGTACTCGAAGACAGCGGCTATTACTGCGTAGACAACCTGCCTGCGCCGCTTTTGCCGCAGCTGGTCGAATACCTGCTTGCCGCCGGCCACCGCCGCGCCGGTGTCGCGGTGGATATGCGCTCGGCAGAAAGCATAGAAAACCTGCCGCAAACCGTGGAGCGCCTGCGCGATCAGGTGGACGTGCGCTTCCTGTTTTTCGAGGCGCGCGACGAGTCGCTGATCGCACGCTTTTCCGAAACCCGGCGCCGCCATCCGCTGGCCAACGAATACACCACGCTGCAAGAAGCCATCGCGCGCGAGCGCGAATTGCTCGGCGACCTGGCCGAACTGGGGCACCGCATCGACACCAGCGACCTGTTGCCGTCGGTGCTGCGCGGCTGGATCAAAGGCCTCATCGACGCCGGTGTGGATGCGCGCCTCACGCTCATGTTCGAATCTTTCGGCTTCAAGCACGGCATACCGCTGGATGCCGACCTGGTGTTCGACGTGCGCTGCCTGCCCAATCCGTATTACGACACGCAATTGCGGCCGCTCACGGGCCACGACGCGGCCATCGTGTCGTTCCTCGAACGCCAGCCCGACGTCATGGCGATGCGCGAAGACATACGCAAATTCGTCGCCGACTGGCTGCCGGCTTTCGTGCGCGACGGCCGCAGCTACCTCACCGTCGCGCTGGGCTGCACCGGGGGCCGCCACCGCTCGGTCTATCTGGCCGAATGGCTGGCCAAAAATTTCGACGGCTGGACGCGCGTGCTGGTACGCCATCGCTCGCTCGGCGCCTGAACGGGCTGCTCTGCGGCCACCCGGAACCGTGAATTTCCGCCTGCAAGGCATCGCGCGCTGGCTGCGGCCGGGCGACGTGCTGGTGCTGGTTTGCGCGGCGGCATTCACGGCCGCGCTATTCCCGCTGCTGTGGCGCGGCGGCCATGCCACGCGCGCCGAAATACGCCGCGGCGGCGAACTGGTGGCGCGTCTGCCGCTGGACGCGCCACGCGAAATTTCGGTACAGGGGCCGCTCGGCACCACGCGCATAGAAATCCAGCCCGGGCGCGCGCGCGTCGCGCAGGACCCCGGGCCGCGACAATATTGCGTGCACCAGGGCTGGCTGAGCCGGCCCGGTGCGGTGGCGATCTGCGCGCCCAACCACGTGACGCTGCAACTGGCCGGCGATCAGGCCACTTACGACACCCTTACCTACTGAGCCCGGCTGCCGCGCGCAAGTGGCGTGAAGCGTGCCTGCTCCATGCTTCCGTCCGCAAAGGTGACGGTGAGCACCACGGTCAGATCGGGCGCCGGCGGATATTTGGCCCAGCCCTTGAACGA
>JAEUNN010000274.1 GCA_016791085.1 Rhodocyclaceae bacterium
CAACAAATACAGCAACAACGTCATGGCGCGCATGCTGTACCTGAGCCTGGGCGCGGAATCCGGCGCGCGGCCGGTGCGCCTCGCCAACGCCGAGGCGGCCCTGCGGCAGTTCTGGAGCGGTCTGGGCCTGCCGGCGGCAGACCTGGTGGTCGAAAACGGCTCCGGCCTGTCGCGCCGCGAACGCCTCACGGCGGCCAGCCTGAGCCGGATGCTGCAACACGCCTGGGCCAGTCCATTGATGCCGGAATTCGTTTCAACGCTGCCCATCGCCGGCTTGGACGGCACGCTGCGCAAGCGCCTCAATACGCCACCCATACAGGGTCAGGCACACCTCAAAACCGGTACGCTGGAGGGGGTGCGCGCCATCGCGGGCTACGTGCAGGATAGCCGCGGCCGCCGCTACAGCCTGGTCATGTTCGTGAACCACGCGCATGCCGAACGTGCCGGACCGGCTCAGGAAGCTTTGCTGCAGTGGCTTATCGAGCGCAATTGAACCCAGGCCGGTTCAACGGGAACGGTTTATTCGCCGCCGCCCTCGCGGGCGCCGTTTCGAGCGCCGAGGCGGGCCGCCTTCGGTATGTCGCCCTCTAAATCCAGACGCGCACCGCGTTGCCGCAGCCGATATATTCCACGCGCTTCGCCACCATGCGCATGAGCGAAATGCCGCGGCCGTGGAACAGTTTGCCGTCCGCGTCCGGCCCCTGTTCCAGACGCTGGCGGAAATCGAATCCAGGGCCGCTGTCGGTAACCGTCACGCACAATTTGGCACCGCTCTCAGGTGCCGCCGCGACCACCTCCACCTGCACCTGACCGTCAGCAAGTTCTGCCAGACGCCGCGCGCGCAGCGCGAGATAACGCTCGAAGCCGTCCGCCTCGTTCTTGATCGCCGAGTCCAGGCCCAGCAAGCCATGATCGACCGCGTTGTGGAACATTTCCGCCAACACCAGATGCAGGCTTTCGATCTCGTCGCAATGGCCGGCAATTTCCGTGACCGCGGCAATGATGCGCGGCACATTGTCGCGCTGCGCCAAAGACACCGGACCGAAGGCCATGGCCACGCGCAGTCCCGGCGGAACATGCCGGCCGCTTTCGTGGGCGCTGCCGGCCGCATGCGCTTGCGGGCGCAGATCGACCAGCGCGAAACTCATGTCGTCGGCCACATCCTGTCCGGCGCCGTGCGCATGCACGGCCCGCCAGAGGCGATCGAAACGTTCGGCCGCAACGGCGCCGCCCAGAGCGGCACGCAAGCCCTGCTGGCCGAAGCGGCTACCATCCGGACCCAGCGTCTCGATGAGCCCGTTGGAGTAAATGGCAAGTTGGGCCCCGAAGTCGAAGCGGCACTGTTCCACCGTGGCCGCGTCGATCACGCCGGAATTGAGCCCGCAGGGCAGGCCGCGCGATGAAAATTCGCGCTCCACGCGCCCGGTCGCATCCAGCAGCAGCAAGGGCGGCAGTCCGGCATTCCAGACGCTCAGGAACTGTTCCTGAAAATCCAGGCACACCAGCGCCGTCGCCACGAAGCGGTCGGGCGGAAAAAAGCGCTGCAACTTGCGATCCAGTTCGCGCGCAATCGCCTCACAGGAAAACCCCTTGCCGGCCATGGCCTGGAATATTTCCACCATCGGCAAGACATTTACCGCGGCGACCAGCCCGTGCCCGTTCGCGTCGGCGAGCATGATGCGCAATTTGTGGTCGGCCCCCAGCGAGGCCGACAGCACGTCGCCCGACAGCGTCTGCGCCGGCACGACCTGGCACTGCAGACGCGCGTCCACGCCCTGTTCCTCGCGCGCGAGGTGGGTGAACAAGTGGCGCGCCAGTGCCAGTTCGCGCTCGTTTTCGTCGCGGTAACGCGCCAGTTCGCGGCTGCGCTCGAGCAAATTCGACTGTAACTGCGCAACCCGCCGCAAGGCCGCGATCTTGCATTGCAACAAGCCCAGATTGACCGGCTTGACCAGATAATCGTCGCCGCCCGCGCTAAGCCCCTTGACCATGTTCGCAACGCCATCCATGGCGCTCAGGAACACGATGGGCACCCAGCGCTCCGGGCTCAGCGCGCGCATGCGTTCGGCGGCCGTAAAGCCATTCATTCCCGGCATCATTACATCCAGCAGCACCACGTCCGGCACTTCGGCCTCGAACGCCGCCACCGCGGACGCGCCGTCACGCGCCACCAGCACACGGTGCCCCTGTTTGCGCAAGAATGCTTCCAGCAGGCGCACGTTGCCGGCCTCGTCATCGACGACGAGCACGCTCAACGCGGGTTCGGATTTGCAATCCATGGATGGGAACGAGTGCCGGTACTGGGGACAAATTACGGATCGTCCCCGTGGAACTGAAGTGCGCGCAGGCAACGGACGGCAACGCGTACCGCCGCGCAAGGCCTGCGGCCGGTCAGGGCGCCGCGCTGCGTGCGATGCGCTGCCCCACGGCCAGGCCGCTCACGCCGGCCGGCAGCCCGATCAGCATCACATACCAGAGCGGCCAACTGCCGCCCGCCATGGCCAGCCAGCCATTGTCGGCCGCGAACAGAACCAGCGCGGCGGCCAGCGCCAGCAACACCGTCACGACAGCCGTGAAGCGCGTAACCATGGCCGCCACCCGCGTATCC
>JAEUNN010000324.1 GCA_016791085.1 Rhodocyclaceae bacterium
TCGGCATTTGCGCGCGGCGGCTATGTCACGGCGGGCGAGTGCGACGGCCTGCCGCGTTTGCAGTTGCGCACGCCGGCCGGGTTTTGCGTCGGCCTGGTCGCGCAAGGATTCAAATTTCCGCGCGGGCTGCTGGTTTTGCCGGATGGCGACCTGCTGGTGGCCGACATGGGCGGCTGGGTGGAGGGTCGAGGCTCGATCTGGCGCCTGAGCCGCCAGGGCGGCAAATACGAGCGCCGGCAAGTTTTCGGCAAACTCGATAGACCCGCCAGCCTGGCGCTGGGACCGGACGGCAAGGTATATGTGGGCACCGTGGGGCGCGTGTTCCGCTTCGACCCGGCGCCACCTCAGGCCGTTGCGGAAGATGTGATCGGTGGCCGCGCGGCCCTGCCGGCCTTGCCCTTGACCGGCCGCCATCCTTTGCCGCTATTGGTGTTCGACCGCGACGGCCAGTTGTACGTGAATGTCGGATCGGCCAGCGACAACTGCGAAAGCCCCGGCGGCGCGGCGCCGGACGCGGCCAGCCCCTGCCCGGAAACCACCGGGCGCGATGCGCGCGGGGTGATCCGGCTCTACAGCATCAAATGGCCCGAAGGCAAAATTACCGGCTGGTCTGACTACGCGCACGGTTTGCGCAATTCCATGGCGCTCGCCATCCATCCGGACAGCGGGGCGCTGTGGCAGGGCGAAAATTCGCGCGATGCCATATCCGCGCGCGACGCCAGCCTGGACGACCGGGCGCTGCCGCACGACGAGCTGAATCTGATCCGCAAGGGGGCGCACTACGGCTGGCCCTATTGTTACGACGAAAACCGGCCCAGCCCCGAATATGCGGCGCACAAATGCACGGATTACACTCGCCCCGAACTGCTGCTGCCGCCCCATGCGGCGCCGCTGGGCATGGCGTTTCATGGCGGCCGGGGCTGGCCGACGCGGCTGCGCAACGCCCTGGTGGTGAGTTTCCACGGCTATCGGGACAGCGGGCACCGGCTGCTGGCCTATCCTTTCGGCGCCGGCGGGCGGCCGCGCGGGCGTCCCGAAGTGCTCGTGGATGGCTGGGGCCCCGGCAAATCCACGCCCATGGGCGCGCCCGTGGACGTGAAAATCGCCGCCGATGGCGCCGTGTTCGTGAGCGAAGACCGCAACGGCACGGTGCTGCGGCTGGTGTGCAGCGCGGCCGCCGGCTGCTGAACGGGCGCGCCGCGCATACGCGCATTAGGCCGGCAGGGGCTGGGATTTTGCCGCCTGCAATTCGTCGCCGTTCAGGAAGGACGTGCATTCCGGGCAGCGCGTAGCGCGATACGGGATGATGGAACGGCAGAACGGGCACTTCTTGTTGGGCGGTTCTTCCGCTGCCGGCTCATC
>JAEUNN010000354.1 GCA_016791085.1 Rhodocyclaceae bacterium
GCCGCTATGCAACGCCCGGCACGATGATAGCCACACGTTGGATCAAACGGCCCATTAGTTGCCGAAAGCCGCAATCCCGGTTTGTGCGCGGCCCAGGATGAGGGCATGCACGTCGTGCGTGCCTTCGTAGGTGTTCACGACCTCCAGGTTTACAGCGTGGCGGATTACGCCGTACTCGTCCGATATGCCGTTGCCGCCGTGCATGTCGCGCGCCATACGGGCGATGTCGAGCGCCTTGCCACAGGAATTGCGCTTCAGGAGCGAGGTGATTTCCGGCGCGGCGATGCCTTCGTCCTTCATGCGCCCCAGGCGCAGGCAGGCTTGCAGGCCCAGGGTGATTTCGGTCTGCATATCGGCCAGCTTTTTCTGGATGAGCTGGTTGGCGGCGAGCGGGCGGCCGAACTGTTTGCGGTCCAGCACGTACTGGCGCGCGCGGTGCCAGCAATCTTCGGCCGCGCCCAGGGCGCCCCAGGCGATGCCATAGCGCGCCGAATTCAGGCAGGTGAAGGGGCCGCGCAAGCCGCTCACTTCGGGGAATTCGTTTTCGGCCGGCACGAATACTTCGTCCATGACGATTTCGCCGGTGATCGAGGCGCGCAGGCCGACCTTGCCGTGTATGGCCGGGGCGGACAGGCCTTGCCAGCCCTTTTCCAGGATGAAACCGCGGATTTTGCCGGCGTCGTTTTTGGCCCACACCACGAACACGTCGGCGATGGGGCTGTTGGTAATCCACATTTTGCTGCCGGACAGGCGGTAGCCGCCGTCCACCGAGCGCGCGCGCGTAATCATGGAACCGGGGTCGGAGCCATAGTTGGGTTCGGTCAGGCCGAAACAGCCTATCCATTCGCCCGTGGCGAGCTTGGGCAGGTATTTGCGCTTCTGCGCTTCGGTGCCGAATTCGTTGATGGGCACCATCACGAGCGAGGACTGCACGCTCATCATGGAGCGGTAGCCCGAATCCACGCGCTCGATTTCGCGCGCGATCAGTCCGTAAGCCACGTAATTGAGGCCGGCGCCGCCATATTGTTCGGGGATGGTGGGGCCCAGCAGGCCCAGTTCGCCCATTTCGCGGAATATGGCCGGGTCGGTGCTTTCGTTGCGGAAAGCCTGCAGCACGCGCGGGGCGAGCTTGTCCTGAGCGTAGGCGTTTGCGGTGTCGCGGATCATGCGTTCGTCTTCGCTGAGCTGACGCTCCAGCAACAGCGGGTCGTCCCATTTGAATTCCATCTTGTGCTCCTTTAGCGTGGTTCGGTTCTGCGCTCAGCCGGCAAAGCCGCGGATCATGTTGCGTGCGATCACCAGTTGCTGTATCTGGCTCGTGCCCTCGAATATGCGGAACAGCCGCACGTCGCGGTAAAAGCGCTCTATGCCATATTCTGCGAGATAACCGGCGCCGCCGAAAATTTGCACCGCGCGGTCGGCGATGCGCCCGCAAGCTTCGGACGCGAACAGTTTGGCGCAGGCGGCTTCGGTGCCCACGTCCTGGCCTTCGTCGCGACGGCGCGCGGCATCCAGCACCATGCAGCGCGCCGCGTACAGTTCGGCGCGGCTGTCGGCCAGCATGGCCTGGATCAGCTGGAATTCGGCGATGGGCTTGCCGAACTGGCGCCGTTCCAGCGCATAGCGCAGTGCGTCGTTCAGCATGCGCTCGGATACGCCCACGCAGGTTGCGGCGATATTGATGCGGCCCTTGTCGAGCACCTTCATGGCGGTTTTGAAGCCCACGCCTTCGCGCCCGCCTATCAGGGCGCCGGCCGGGATGCGGCAGTTCTCGAATATCACGTCGGCGGTGTGGGCGCCTTTTTGGCCCATTTTTTTGTCTGTGTGCCCCACCGACACGCCCGGCGTGCCGCGCTCGACCACGAAGGCGGATATGCCGTCGGGGCCCGGTTTGGCCGGGTCGGTGCGCGCCATCACGGTGTAAATGCCGGCTTCCGGTGCATTCGTGATGTAGCGCTTGGTGCCGTTCAGCACGTAATGGTCGCCGTCGCGGCGCGCGCTGGTGCGCAAGCTGCCGGCGTCTGAGCCGGCGTCCGGCTCGGTCAGCGCGAACGAACCTATGATTTCGCCGCTCGCCAGGCGCGGCAAATAGTGCGCCTGCTGTGCCGGCGTGCCGTCGATCACGATGCCCTGGCCGCCTATGCCGTTATTGGTGGCGAACAGCGAGCGGAACGCCGGCGAGGTGTGGCCGATGGCGAAGGTGGCCAGCACTTCTTCTTCCATGGTGAGGCCCATGCCGCCGAACTGTTCCGGTATCGACATGCCGAACAGCCCCAGTTCCTTCATTTCCGCGACCACCTGGTCCGGGATCCTATCGGTTTCCGCGACCTCGTTTTCGATCGGCAGCAGCCGCTCGCGCACGAAGCGGTCTATGGTGGCGAGCAGGATATTGAGGGTTTCCTGGTCTCTGATCATGTTGCGTTCCCTCGCTGGTTCAGTGTGGATGCACCCGGCCTCGGCCGCCGGGCGCCGGCAATCCATGCGCGGCGCCTGCGCCTATTTCACGTACTTGCGGAATTCCGGCTTGCGGCGCTCGCGGAACGCGTTGCCGCCTTCGGCCGATTCTGCCGATTCGTAGTACAGCTTGAGCGCATGCATGGCCAGCCCGCCCATGCCGCGTATCATTTCCGTATCCACGTTGAAGGATTTTTTCGCCAGCGCGATGGCCGTGGGGCTCTTTTCCAGAATTTCGTCGCACCACTTCCTGACTTCGGCGTCCAGTTCGGCCTGCGGCACCACGGCATTGACCAAACCCATTTCGAGCGCCTGTTGCGCCGTATAGCGGCGGCACAGATACCAGATTTCGCGCGCCTTCTTTTCGCCCACCACGCGCGCCAGCAGCGCCGTGCCGAAACCCGGATCGACCGAACCCACGCGCGGGCCGGCCTGGCCCAGCTGGGCGTTGTCGGACGCGATGGCCAGGTCGCAAATGGTGACCAGCACGTTGCCGCCGCCGATGGCGTAGCCATTCACGCGCGCGATCACGGGCTTGGAAATGTCGCGGATGGCGCTTTGCAGTTCTTCGATAGGCAGGCCGATCACGCCGCGGCCGCCGTAACCGCCTTCGTGTGTGCCCTGGTCGCCGCCGGTGCAGAAAGCCTTGTCGCCGGCGCCGGTAAGGACCACCACGCCTATGGACTTGTCGAAATCCGCGTCTTTGAGGGCGTGGATCATTTCTTCGCAGGTTTGCGCGCGGAAGGCGTTATAGGCCTTGGGGCGGTTGATGGTGATGGTGGCGACGCCTTCTACCTTGGTGAAAACTATGTCCTGATATTCCATGATGTGTCTCCCGTGAATTTTGCTGGATGGCCGCTCAGCCGGCCATGGTGAGGCCGCCGGATACGCTGATCACCTGGCCGGTAATGAACGACGCTTCGTCGCTGGCCAGAAAGGCCACGATGCCGGGCAGATCGTCCGGCTGGCCCAGGCGGCCGAAAGGAATGGATTTTTCCAGCGCGCCGCGCAGCTTTTCGCCACGCTCGCCTGCGCCGGCAAAATCGCGGAACAGCGCGGTGTCGGTCGGCCCGGGGCACACCACATTCACGGATATGCACTTGCGCGCCAGTTCGCGCGCCAGGGTTTTGGAGAACGCCACCAGGCCGCCCTTGCAGTAGGCATACACCGCCTCGCCCGAAGAGCCGACGCGCGCGGCGTCCGAGGCGATATTCACGACGCGCCCGGCACCGCGCTCGGCCATGCCCTTGAGCACCGCATGGTGCATGTAGAGGTTGCCGTACAGATTGACCGCGACGATTTTGTCCCACAAATCCTTGTCGGTATTCAGGAATGCGCCGGCGCGGTCCCAGCCGGCGTTATTCACCAGCACGTCGATGGGGCCCAGTTCGCCTTCGGCCCTGGCGACGGCGGCCACGACCGATTCCTGGCTGGTCAGATCGACCGCGTAGGCGGCGGCCCGGGCGCCGGTTTCGCGCAGCGCACGGGCGACGCCTTCGGCGGCTTCCTGGTTGATGTCGAATACCGCCACGGCCGCGCCGGCTTCGGCGAAGCGCCGGCAAATCGCCGAACCTATGCCGCCGGCGCCGCCGGTCACGATCACCACCTTGTTCTGTAATCCTTTCATGCGTCTGCTCCTCATTGATACGGCCGAAAAAGGGGCGGCCCTTGCATTGCGGCCGCGCTTTGCGATTCAATTGCGCGTCCCCAGCCCGCGACGACGCAACCATGACTGATCCCGGTCCCGAAAAAAGCCAGGCCACGGACGAACTTAACAACCGCCTGTTTTTCCGTTTTTTCCAGGCCGCCAACACGCTGCATACCAAAGGCACCCAGGCGCTCGACGCGGTCGGCGTGACCACCCAGCAGTGGTCGGTGCTGGGCGCGCTGTCGCGCCCGCAGGCGGCGGCCGGCATGAGCGTGGGCGAACTGTCGCGCTACCTGCTGGTGAGCCGCCAGAACCTGACCGGCGTGCTGGGCCGCCTGGAGCGCGAAGGCCTGATCGAACGCGCCACGGATGCCGCCGACCGCCGCGCGCGCCGCGTCAAACTGTCCGACAAGGGCCAGGCGCTGTGGCTGCAATTGGCCGAACCGATACGCGCCTTCTACGATGCCGCGCTGAAGGGCTTTTCGTTCGACGACAGAATCGAATTCATCCATTACGTGACCCGGCTGCAAAAAAATATGGCGGTCTTGTAGACCAAGCCTTCAAACTGCTGCGAAGCCGCGCGCACGCGGCGATCCCTGGGGGAGCGGGCGTCCCGCCCGCCATTCGCACCGCCCGGCGCGAACCTGCGCGGCCACGGCGCCCGCATCCACAAAAGCACGCGTCCCCAAAGCGCGCATACCCTCAAATCGCATGACGCGCCGTCATTTGCCGCGCGATGATGAGCTTCATGATGTTGGCCGTGCCGTCGCCGATCTGCAGGCCCAGCACGTCGCGGTAGCGCTGGCCGAATGCATAGTCGCCGCCATAGCCGCCGTGCCCGTGCGTGAGCAGGCACTGGTGCACGATTTCGCAAGTCAGTTTGGGCGCCCACCATTTGCACATGGCGGCTTCCGCGGTGTGGGGCAGGCCCTGGTCCTTCAGCCACAGCGTGCGCAGGCATAGCGCGCGGCACGCTTCGTAATAGGTTTCGGCTTCGGCGAGCGGAAAGCTCACGCCCTGGAAATTGCCTATGGGCTTGCCGAAAGCTTCGCGTTCCTGGGTATAGCGCCAGGCTTCGTCCAGTGACACGCGCGCCACGCCCATGCACTGCATGCCTATCAGCGCGCGGCTGTAGTCGAAGCCCTGCATGACCTGCACGAAACCCTGGCCCTCGTCGCCCAGCATCATGTGTTCGGGCACCCGCACGGCATCGAAAAAGAGGGAACCGCGGCCGACCGGGCGCGTGCCCATGTCGTCGAACGTGGTGCGCGTGACGCCCGGCAAATCCATGGGCACCAGGAAGGCGCTGATGCCGCGCGCGCCGTCCGATTCCAGGCCGGTACGCGCAAACACCACCGACACGTCGGCCTGGGTAGCCATGGAAATGGAGGTTTTTTCGCCGCTCAGCAGGAAATCCTTGCCCTCGCGCACGGCGCGCAGGCGCAGGCGGGCGGCATCCGAGCCGGCGCTGGGTTCGGTAAGCGCGATGGATATGAGCTTTTCGCCCGCCACGACCTGTTTGAGCCACTGCCGCGCTTCGTCCGAGCGCGCATGGGTGGACACGATCTGGCCGCACAGCGAGGTAAGCAGGTTGACGTAGGACACGTTGAAGTCGCCATACGCGATCTGTTCCAGCAACAAGCCGCTGGTCACGCAATCCAGCCCCAGGCCGCCGGCGGATTCCGGCAGTTCCAGCCCCAGAAAACCCAGTTCGGCCATTTCGCGCACCACCTCGCGCTCTATGCGCTCATCTTTTTCGCGCTGGCGGTAGCCCGGAGCCAGGCGGTTGCGCGCAAAGCGGCGGGCGGTTTCCACCAGGGCGTCCTGGTCCGGGGTCAGAGCGAAATCCATGTTGCCTCCTGGTGTTCGGCGGGTATGGGTGCATCTTAGACGGTGGGCGGTATTTATGTCAATACAT
>JAEUNN010000365.1 GCA_016791085.1 Rhodocyclaceae bacterium
GCGCCGGCGCAGGCTGGCGACATAGGTCACCAGTTCGCGCAGTTCGTACACACGCGGCCCGCACAGCGTATAGGCCTGGCCTATGGCCGCGTGTGTGCCGAGGGCGTGCACCATGGCGCCCGCCACGTCGCCGACATACACGGGCTGGAAGCGTGCGCGCGCGCCGGCGAGCGGCAGCACCGGGAACAGGTCCACCAGACGCGCGAACATGTTGAGGAAATTGTCGCGCGCACCGAATACCACCGAGGGCCGGAATATCGTGTAATCGAGCGCCGGGTAGGCGTCGCAAAATACCGCCTCGCCGGCCGCCTTGGAGCGCTGGTATTGCGAGGGCGCATCGCGACTGGCGCCGAGCGCGCTTACGTGCAGCACGCGCCGCACGCCGGCTTTGTGCGCGGCGGCCACGATACGGCGCGGCAATTCGACGTGGGCGCGGGCGAATGCGGGGCCGTAAGGCGCACCCGAGGGCGATTGCAGCACGCCGACCAAATTGACCACGGCATCGCAGCCGACCATGAGCCGTTCCAGCACGCCGGGGTCCATGACATCGCAGACCTCCAGCTTCGCAGTGGGCAGCATGGTGATGTGCTTGCCCGATTCCAGCCGCCGCGTGGGTACGACCACGCTGTCGCCGCGCGCGCACAGACGGTTCGCAAGCTGGGTGCCGATAAAGCCGGAACCGCCTATGAGCAGGAATTTTCCGTTTGCCATGTTCGAGCCCACCCGCCGATTGACAAGTTTGCATTGTATCGCGCGGGCACGGCGCTACGCCCCCTGCAGCGGCAGTCACGTTCCGGCCGGCGCGCGCACGGGCAGCCGCGCGCGCCGGCCGCGGCCTCGCGCGCGGCGGGCTTGTGCGGCGCGCTCAGTGCGCCGCGCTGCCCCACACCTCGCGCACGCGCGCGTCGCGCCCGCAGCCGTGGCGGTAATAGTTGTAGCGCAGCGGGTTTTTCTTGTAGTAATCCTGGTGGTACTCCTCGGCCACGTAGAACGTGCCGGCCGGCGCGATTTCGGTATAGATCACCTTGAAGCGCCGGCTTTCCAGGATGGCGTCGCGGCTTTTTTCGGCGGCCGCCTGCTGCGCCTGGTCCTGGTAAAAAATGGCCGTACGGTATTGCGAACCGGCGTCGCAGAACTGTCTGTCCTTGACGGTCGGGTCCACGTGCCGCCAGAAATAGTCGAGCAGTTTTTCGTAGCTGACTTTGGCCGGGTCGTAAGTAACCCGCACGGCTTCGGCGTAGCCGGTGCCGCCGGCACTGACTTTCTGGTAAGTCGGCTCGGGCGTATTGCCGCCGGCATAGCCGGATTCGGCACCCAGCACGCCGGGCAGCTTTTCGAAATCGGCTTCCACGCACCAGAAACAGCCGCCCGCGAATATGGCCGTGGCAGTTTTGCCGGCCGGCGCGTCGGCGGCGCCCGCACCGGCGGACCAGGCCGCCAGCGCAGCGGCGACAAGGTTCAAAACGAAAGTTTTGTTCATGTGCGCAACTCCGGCAGGGCTTCGCCTTTGGGCACGAATTGCAGTGCCAGGCCATTGTTGCAATAGCGCATGCCGGTAGGCGGCGGCCCATCCGAAAAGCGATGGCCCTGGTGGCCGCCGCAGCGCGCGCAGTGATATTCGGTGCGCGGATAAATCAGCTTGAAATCGGTTTTGGTGCCGATCGCATCGGGCAGGGCTTCCCAGAAGCTGGGCCAGCCGGTGCCGCTGTCGTATTTTTTGGCGCTGTCGAACAGCGGCAGGTTGCAGGCCGCGCAAATGAAGGTGCCGGCCCGTTTTTCACGATTCAGCGGGCTCGTGAAGGCGCGCTCGGTGTCTTCTTCGAACAGGATGAGGTAGCGGTCGCGCGGCAACAGGCGTTGCCACTCTTCCTTGCTTTTTTTGAGTGCGGCCGTGGTGGCGCTGGCGGCGCGCATCCACGCGGTGGCGGCCAGTCCGACCAGGCCGCTCAGCAAATCGCGTCGGGTCATGCTTTTCTCCGGTAGTTGCAGCCGGCTGCGGCCGGCCGTCACGGCGCGCAGGCGCGCCACGTGCAGGTAGACCCGCGCCGCGGCGCAAAGCTTACCGGAACGGGCTGCGCGGTTTCTGTATGACCGCCTGCACCACGGCTATGCTGCGCCCATCCAGGCTTTGCATCATGTTTTCGGATTTGCGCGCGGCGCTCTCCCCCATCAGGATGTGCACGCCCAGGGGCGGCGGGCCGGACTGGTGCTGGCGCTCGATCACGCGGCGGAACCAGGCCAGGGCAGCTTCGCTGCGATCTTCCCATTCCAGGATTTGCGCGCCCAGGTGCAACAGCAATTCCTGCACGGCGGCCGGTGCGATCAGGTGGCTGATGCCGGCGTGGCTGGCCCAGGGCACGGGGTAGTGCGGCGCGCCGGTGGTGCCGCGGAACACGTCGTGAAATGCCAGCCGGCCGCCGGGTTTGAGCACGCGCAGCAATTCGCCGTAAAAGCCGCGCTTGTCGGCGATATTCATCTGCACGTGCTCGGTCCATACCAGGTCGAAACTGCCCGTGGCATAGGGCAGGGCGAGCGCGCTGGCGCACTGGAAGTGCACCTTGCCGGCCAGGCCCACCCATTGCGCCAGGGTGTGCGCCGCGGCCACGTAAGATTCGGTCAGATCGACGGCATATACGTTGCAGCCGTGTACGTACGCCAGGTGGCGTGCCGACCCACCAAGGCCGCAACCCACGTCCAGCACCTGCTCGCCGGTTTTCGGCGCGGCGCGGGCGGCCAATTCCAGTGTGGCTTCGCGGCCGCGCACGTGGAATTCGTCCACCGGCGCGAGGTCGGCCGGCGCCAGCGCATTGCAGTCCTTGCCGGACGCCTGCAGCGCTTGCCGCACCGCAGCAAGCAGGTTGGAACCGGCGTAGTGGGCGGCAACGCTATTGGCCACCCCATTAGTGGATTTATTCATTTTGTTCTCCCTGCAGGCGCGTCCCCGGCGCCTGATGCAACTTCCCCGACGGACAGCAGGAAGCGCGGGCGTGAGCTTACACCCAAGCCGGCCCGGCGGGTGCCGGTCAGTCGCTTTAAAGTCGGCACTGCCGGCGCCTGGGCGCTCCGGGTGTGCGGCGCCGGACGGGGAGTTTTTTCCCGTCCGCAAGATTTCCACTCACCTTTGCCTGGTTTCGGTGTTCCACCCTCGGCGGCATGCAAACTGCCACCAAGCAGCAGACGCCGAACCGGGACGGCCCCATTAGTGCCCGGTGGCCCGCCGCCAAAGGAATAGCCGCCCCAGGCCTCAGAACTTTTCCTGCCAGGGGCGCAGGTCCAGTTCCTGCGTCCATGCGCTGCGCGGCTGGCGGTGCAGCTGGTAGTAATTTTCGGCGATGGCGTCCGCGTCCAGCATGGCGTCGTCGCCCGGGGCGCGTGCGTGTTCCACCACCTCCGTGGGGCGTATGCGCCCATCGATTACCACGTGCGCCACGTGCAGTCCGCGCGGCTGCAATTCGCGCGCCATGCTTTGCGCCAGCGCGCGCAGGCCGAATTTGCCCACCGCCAGGTTGTGGAACTGCGCGCTGCCGCGCAGGCTGGCAGTGGCGCCGGTAAATAGCAGGGTGCCGGACGGACGCGCTTTGGCCAGCATCGCGCGTGCCGCCGCGCGCCCGACCAGAAAGCCGCCCAGGCACAGGCTGCGCCAGGCGTTTTCGAATTCTTCGGCGCTGGTGTCGAGCAGACTTTTGTGCAGGAAAGCGCCGGCGTTATAGACCACCAGGCTGGGCGTTCCGAGGTCTTGCGTGACGCGCTCGAACAGGTTTTCGACGGCGGCCTCGACGCGCGCGTCGCAGGCATAGGCGCGCGCGCCGTGATGTATGCCGGAACAGCCGGCGATCAGGGTATCCAGCCGCTCGGCATTGCGCGCGGCGATCGCCACATGCATTTCGGCGCGCGCAAAGCGCCGCGCCAGCGCGCAGCCCAGGCCGGGCCCGGCGCCGACTACCAATGCCACTTCGTGCTGGTCCATGGACTGTCTCCTCCAAACCGGCACGGATGGCCGGCTTATTCTGTGTGTGCGGTGACCGCGTCGCCGACGGCCAAACCCAGGCTGTTGGCGGCGTTGCCGCGATTCACGGCGATTTCGACCAGCCCCACGCTGTTGCAATACCAGAACGGCTCGCCCGCCGGCACGGCGGAAAATACGCGCGCATGGGCGATGTGCTGGCCGCGCACG
>JAEUNN010000503.1 GCA_016791085.1 Rhodocyclaceae bacterium
GCATCCTGTACGCGAAGGCGATGTGGTCGAAGTGACGGATTGGGAAGAAGCGTCGCCGCTACGTTTTCAGGTGCTGGAAGTGCCCGGGCATACGCTCGGACACGTCGCTTATTATCGCCCAAACACCTTGTTTTGTGGGGATACGCTGTTCGGTGCCGGCTGCGGCCGGCTGTTCGAGGGCACACCGCAACAAATGTGGGATTCGCTGCGGCGGCTGGCGGCGCTGCCGCCTGCGACCGCGGTGTATTGCGCGCACGAATATACGCAATCCAATCTGAATTTCGCGGCCGTCGCCGACCCCGACAACGTGGCGCTGGCGGCGCGCCAGCTGCGCGTCGCCGAATTGCGCGCGGCCGGATTGCCCAGCGTGCCATTCACCCTGGCGGAAGAACTGGCGACCAACCCCTTCCTGCGTGCCGGCGAGGCGCCGCTCGGCGCCGCCGCAGCCGGTGCGAGCGGGCGCGAGCCCGTTTCGGCGGCCGACAGTTTTGCCATGCTGCGCGCCTGGAAGGATATTTTTCGGGCCTGAGCGCGCGGCCTGCCGGCCGTGCGGGATTGCGCCGCGCGATACGCCGGCGCGGCGCCGCGCGCGGCGGTTTGGCAGCGGCGCCGGCTAGGCGCCGCGCGCGGGCTTGCGCAGGTGTGCCACGGCGCGCTGCAGCGTGGCCAGCACGCGCCCGGCATTGAATGGTTTCACGACATAGCCGCTGGCGCCCGCGGTGATGGCTGCCTCGACCGTATCGCGGTCGGAATTCGCGGTAATCATGAGCACCACCGTTTCCGGCCACTGCGCCTTGATGCTGCGCAGGGTTTCCAGGCCGTCCGTATTCGGCATCACGACATCCAGACAAACCACGTCGGGCCTGAGCCTTTCGGTCTGCGACAGTGCCGTCCCGCCGTCGCGGGCCTCGCCCACCACGTGATAGGCCTCTTGCCGCAGTATGCCGCGCAACAGCGCGCGCATCATGTCGTTATCGTCGACCACGAGTACCGTGGGATTGCGTTCCGGCACCATATTTACTCCGCGTCAGGGTGCGCCGCATCCAGGCCGCCGGGAGCGCCGGCCGGGCGCGCGCACATGGCGAAATTCACGCCGGCCTCGGCCTGGGCTTGAGCCGGTCTGCTTGCGCGCGGCTTCACCCGGCGTACTCCACGGCCACGCCGGCCGCGCAGCGGTTGCGCCCGCCGCGCTTGGCCTGGTAGAGCGCGTGATCGGCGTTTTCCAGCAACGCATGGATCGGATTCACGCCGGACTTGGGCAGCGCGCTTGCGACGCCTATCGACACCGTAATGACCGCTTCGACTTTCGACGCCTGGTGCGGAATTTCCAGTCCGCGCACGGCTTTGCACACATGGTCCGCCAGTTCGCGCGCATCGGCGATGCGTATGCCCGGCATCAGCGCGGCGAATTCCTCGCCGCCGTAGCGCGCCGCCAGGTCGGAAGCGCGCCGCAACTGGCCGGCCAGCGACGTGGCCACCAGTTTGAGGCATTCGTCGCCGGCCAGATGGCCGTAGGTATCGTTGTATTGCTTGAAAAAATCGACGTCCACGATCATGCACGAAACCGGTTCGCCGGAACGCAGCGCACGCCGCCACTCGCGCTCCAGCGTCATGTCGAAACAGCGCCGGTTGGCGATGCCGGTCAGCCCGTCCACATGCGACAGGCGCAACAGTTCGCGATTCATGGCATCCAGCCGCTGCGACATCTGCACCAGCGAATGCCGCATGCGCACGATGCGCTGCATGGCACGCACTTTGGCTCGCAACACGGTTTCGCTGACCGGCTTGATCAGATAGTCGTCACCGCCGGCCACCAGGGCCTGTTCCAGATTTTCGTCGCCGGCCAGACCGGTCAGGAAAATGATGGGCGTCCATTCCCCTGCGCGCTCCATGGCGCGCAGGCGGCGCGCCACCTCCATGCCGTCCATGCCGGGCATGATGATGTCCAGCAGCACCAGATCCGGCCGCTCGCGGCGGAAAGCTTCGATGCCGCTTTCGCCATCGCGCGCCTGGATGGGATCGATGCCCAGGCGTGTCAATTGATGGCTCACCAGCGCCAGGCTGGTCATGGTGTCTTCGATGATAAGTGCCTTCATGGGGCCGGCGCAGTGCTCTGTATGACCTGTCGCGGAGGCGTGC
>JAEUNN010000512.1 GCA_016791085.1 Rhodocyclaceae bacterium
CGAGCGTACTCGGCACGGCAGCGGTCAGCGCCGGGCGGGCCAGCCTGGCCTGGAGCTTCACCAGCCCGGGCGGGCACGGCATAACGGCGAGCTACGGTGGCGACGCGGCCAACGCCGGCAGCACCTCGGCAGCCGTGGCGCTATCGGTCGGTACCGTGAGCGCCAGCACCACGACGCTGGCCGCCGCGCCCAACCCGGCCTACGCCGGACAAAGCCTGACGCTCACCGCCAGCGTGAGCGGCAACAACCCGGCTGGTAGCGTGAGCTTCCGTGACGGCAGCAGCACCCTGGGTACGGTAGCGCTGGCCGGCGGCCGTGCCGTGCTGGCCACCACCTTCGCCTCTGCCGGCACGCGCACCTTAAGCGCCAATTACACCGGCAACGCCGGCAACAACCCGAGCAGCGGCAGCCTGGCGCTCAGCGTCGCGGCGGCACCGACGGTGGCGTGGCAAAGCGGTTACCCGGCGCTGGCCAGCGTCGCGCAAGGCGCGAGCGTGGATTTACGGGTGACGACCAACGCCAACACCGGCACCGTCACCTTCCTGGACGGCGCCACCGTACTCGGAAGTGCCACGGTGGGGCAGAGCTGCAGCTCGGCCGGGGGCTATGCGCCGTCGCAGGCCTGCGCGCGGCTCGCCATGCCGGCGGCGGGCAGCCGTGTGGTGACCGCGCGCTATGTGGCCGGCAGCGGCGCCAACCCGGTGCAGGTCACGGCCACTATCAACGTCACGAGCGCCGCGAGTCGGCAGGCCGGCTATGCGGCGCCGGTCGCGGTTAACTCGTTCGGCTTGCTCGGCCTGTTCGGCGCCGGGAATATGGCAGAGGTTATCGACCTCGGTGCGTTCAGATTGATCGACGCCGAAAGTGCCCCCGGCGCGGCTTCGCCCGGGCAGGCGAGTGCATCCATGCGGCGCCGCGGAACACCACACCCGGCCCGCCTCGCCCGCACGGACGCCAGCCTGCGCCACGCACAGGCCCAACAAGCATTGCCGGCGCGGAGCCGAGCATGAGCCGCAACGCCCTCCCTGGAACAACAATGAAAATGACTCTCGCGAACCTTGCGCGCGCGCTCCTGTGGCTTGCCGCGCTGCTCCTGGTGCGCCCGGCGCTGTCCGGCGAAACCGTCACCTTCTTCCACAACGACGTGCTGGGCTCCCCGCTCATGGCCACCGACGCG
>JAEUNN010000546.1 GCA_016791085.1 Rhodocyclaceae bacterium
TCAGCCCAAAGTCGATGCCACCTCGGGTGCGGTGGTCGGCCTGGAAGCGCTCATACGCTGGAACGAACCGGGCCATGGCCTGGTGTCGCCGGTCAATTTCGTTCCTCTGCTGGAGCAGACCGGGCTGATCGTACAGGTCGGTGCCTGGGCGCTGCGCCGCGCCGCGGCCGACATACGCTGCTGGCGCGCCGCCGGCGTGACGCCGCCGCGCGTGGCCGTCAATGTATCCATCATCCAGTTGCAGCACCCGAATTTCGTCACGGCGGTAGGCAATGCGCTGCGCTGCCAGGATGGCAACGGGCTGGACTCGGAACAACCGCTGCTGGACCTGGAAATCACCGAAAGCATGCTCATGGGCGATGCCGAGCGCACCATCGCGCAGTTGAGCGCCCTGCGCGAACTGGGCGTACATATCGCGATCGACGATTTCGGCACCGGCTATTCATCGCTGAGCTACCTGGCACGGCTGCCGGTCAATGCGCTCAAGATAGACCGCAGCTTCATCGACGCGATGGACCAGCACCCGGTCAGCCGAACCATCGTGTCCACCATCATTTCGCTGGCGCAATCGCTGGGGCTGGCGGTGATCGCCGAGGGCGTGGAAACCGAAAACCAGGCCGACCAGTTGCGCGTGTTCCATTGCGACCAGTTGCAGGGCTTTCTGGTGAGCCGCGCCCTGCCGCCGGATCAGGTCGTGGCATTCCTGCGCGCCGGCGGACTGCCCACGCCGGCCGCCGCCTGAGCCCTGCACCGGATGCGGGCGGATACAACGCAGCGCGCCCGCAGGTCCGGCGCGCGCATGTTATTTGCTTCGCAAGCACAAGTCCGGCGGTAAAATGCCGGCGCGCCGGCGCCCCCCCGTTCCGGTCCGGCGCGTCCGGGCAGCACCCGGCGCCAGCCCGCGTGCACTTTGGTCCCGCCCCGTTTGGAGTTTTATTCGATGTTGCTCTGGTTCGTGATCGGTTACTGGATCATTTCGGTAGCCATAGGCCTGTACGCCGCCATGCGCGTGCATACCACCAAGGATTTCGCCATCGCCGGGCGCCACCTGCCGTTCTACATGGTGACCGCCACGGTGTTCGCAACTTGGTTCGGCTCCGAAACCGTGCTGGGCATTCCTGCCACCTTTCTGAAGGACGGGCTGCGCGGCGTGGTGGCCGATCCTTTCGGCTCGTCGATGTGCCTGATTCTGGTCGGGCTGTTTTTTGCGGCGCCGCTATATCGGATGAATTTGCTCACGATAGGCGACTTCTACCGCCGCCGCTTCGGCCGCACGGTAGAAGTGGTCACCACGCTGGCCATCGTGATTTCCTACCTGGGCTGGGTAGGCGCACAAATTTCCGCGCTGGGCCTGGTGTTCAACGTG
>JAEUNN010000547.1 GCA_016791085.1 Rhodocyclaceae bacterium
CAATCGCCCCTGGAAAGTGCAATTTCCGCGTCCCCACACGACTTCTCAGGGTATTCGCGTTGATCGACGTCGCGATCGAACCGCCTCAGGCTGGGGGCGCGGGCGTCTCGCCCGCGCGCTTACCACCCCGCGCGCTTACCAACCGGGACTGGTGGATATTGGATCCTGGTTTTGAATGCAACGAGGCGCCGGCGCGCTTCGAGATACGTCCGATCGTTCCCACGCTCCGGCGTGGGAACGCATCCTGCACCGCTCCAGCGGTGCGCACAGGCCGCAGGCGCGTGGTAACCGTCCATATGGATACACCCAAACATTGGCGCTATTCGAGTGCGCGGAACTATTTGGCGCCACCGGGACTGGTGGATATTGGATCCTGGTTTTGAATGCAACGAGGCGCTGGCGCGCTTCGAGATACGTCCGATCGTTCCCACGCTCCCGCGTGGGAACGATGTAAAAACCGGGGTCCGTCCCTGAGGTTTCCCCGCATTTTAGTCGTTAGAACACGCCCTTTTTGCCTGTTCGGTAAGCGGCGACGCCACATATCGGCGCATGATTGCTCGTAACTTTCTGGCGAGAAAGCTGTCGATTGAGGCGAGGACTCGTCTGGCTAATGTAAGTACCGAAATCTCTGGGCGATTAGTTCTGCCGGTGGACATGAATCGGCGCTCCATCTGCAACAGCTTCGCGTGCTCGCCGAGCAAACGTGCTGCGAACGCGGCCAAGTGTGCGATCAACAAGAGCATTTCTAAACGCGTGACGCCGCGCGAACGCGTAGTTTCAAGCCCCTGCCCGAAGCGCAGATTTTTAGTATCGCGAAACGACTCCTCGATCTGCATCCGGCGCGCGTACATTTGCACGACTCGCTGGGCGCTGCGTTCATCCAGTTTCGGACTCACGGCCAACAGCAAGGGCTCGTTGGCCGCGCGCGCCGCCTCTTTGCTGGATCGGCAGGCCCGGCGCTTGCCGTACATATTCTTGCTGTGGCGGCCTTTGTCTTCTCCCTTGAACAGCACGTAGCGAACTCGGATAGGGTTGCTGCGCACAAACATCCCATGTCCCAGGTCGCGCGGTACCGACGAAGCCTGCGTGAACAGCTCCTTCGGGCTCAGCCACTGATCGTTCCCTTCGAGTTGTGCCATGTCACGGCCGCGTATGCGTCCCACAAATGCCCATCCTCGCGCGGCGACCTGCTTGAACCAGGCCGCATGGAAGCCGGCGTCCGTCATCACGATTGGCTTGCATCCCGCCGGCAGTATCCTTGCCACTGTCGCCAGAAACCGCTCATGCACCCGCGGATTACCATATTTCTTTTGTGGGTGGACTTCCTCGTACAGCGTCACTGTGCGCCCCTCGACGACGACACTGGCGCGCAAGAAATGCATGTCCTGGTCCCAGGTCAAATCCGACCAATCGACAACCAATAGCACCTCACGCAACCGCTCTAGCCAACTCGTCGCCAACGCGCAGTAAATTTCGGTACGTTGGGCATGCACTTTGATGTTGCCTATTAAGCGATCAACGCTTTTCACCCGATACCTCAGCGCAGTGGGGCGCTTTATTCCGCACGCTATCGCGGTCAAGCTCACCACGCCGCCGTCAATCGCACCGATTACGGCCTGTTGCAGCGACGCGGCCTGCTTCTTGTGCAAGCACTCGAGACACGGCGCTACGATGCGCGCTACCATTGTTTCCGCATGCATGGCTTCCTCCACGTTTTCGCTT
>JAEUNN010000620.1 GCA_016791085.1 Rhodocyclaceae bacterium
AACGACAGTCAGCGCGCCGGCGGGGACGCGTCCTGAGGCGTGGGCGCCTGGCTCAGGCGCGTTTGCGGCCCTTGATGCGCCAGCGCACGCTGCGCTCGAACTGCCTCAAGCGCTGCCGCAGCAGCCGTATGCGGCTGCGCAAATAGTCGCCCTGCGGCAGGTTTTTGCAGCAACCGGCCAGCACCAGCCAGGTGTGCAGGCGCTCGCCGTGGTTGTTGCCGAGCATGTAGGTGTCGGCCGGATATACCCGCGTGCCGCGGGCCTGCATGAGCCGCTCGCGCAGCGCATGCTCCATGTGCTTCATGCCGGGAATTTTGCGTACGTCGAAATCCACCATGATGTGGCCGATGCGCGCCAGCGCGCCCGAGGCGAGCAGGTCGTCGAGAATTTCGACTTCCGCGCCTTCCACATTCAGTTTCATGTAAACCTCGTCGCCGGGACGCAGGTTTTCGTTGATCCAGTCGGTCGCGCGCACGAAGCGGCATTGCTGGCTGATGCTGGCGTCTATGCCTTTCTTGTCGCGGAACAGGCTGGCGCCGACTTCGGCCCCGCCATAGATGGTTTTGATCGCCGATACGTTGGACAAGCCCAGCGCCAGTATTTCCAGGCGCGGATCCTTGTGGTGTTCGCGTATGTGCTCGGCGCAGGTCGGCACCGGCTCGAAACAAACGATGCGGTCGAAGCCATATACGGGCTTCACGACTTCCGCTGCGGTCTGGCCTATATGAGCGCCCACGTCGAGAAAAATTTTCACTTTGCGCCGTTCCGTACAGGGGGGGCCGAGGGCCGCGCGTTTTCGGAGAATTCTTGCGCCTTCTGGTGCTGGTAGAGGCGGGCGTAGAGGCCATCCTGCGCCAGCAGTTCGGCGTGCGTGCCTTCTTCGGCCTTGTGGCCGTGGCTCAGCACCACGATGCGGCTGGCGCGCTCTATGGTGGACAGGCGGTGTGCGATCACCACCGTGGCACGCCCGACCATCAGTTCGTCCAGGGCTTGCTGCACCACGCGCTCGGATTCCGTATCCAGCGCCGAGGTGGCTTCGTCGAGGATCAGGATGGGCGCGTTCTTGAGCAGGGCGCGCGCGATGGCCAGGCGCTGGCGCTGTCCGCCGGATAGTTTCACACCTTTTTCACCGACCAAGGTCTGCATGCCTTGGGGCAGGCGCTGGATGAATTCGAGCGCGTGCGCGGCGCGCGCGGCGGCCAGGATTTCTTCTTCGCTCACGCTGCGCTGGCTGCCATAGGCGATATTCGCGGCGACCGTGTCGTTGAACAGCACGATGTCCTGGCTCACCAGCGCGATATTGCGGCGCAAGCTGTCGAGCCGGATGTCCTGGATCAGATGCCCGTCTATGCGTATGTGGCCGCCGCCGGCGTCATAGAAGCGCGGCAACAGATTGGCCACGGTGGTTTTGCCGCTGCCGGAAGGCCCCACCAGGGCCACGCTTTCGCCGGGCGCGATGGAAAAACTCAAATCCGTCAGGGCCGGGCGCTCGGCACCCGGATAGGTGAAGTTCACGCCCTCGAACTTTACTTCGCCGCGTGCGCGCTGGAGTTCCGTGCGGCCGCTGTCGGGTTCGGCCGGCTGGTCCATCAGGTGGAAAACGCTCTCTGCCGCGACCAGTCCTTTCTGTATGGTGGCGTTGACGTCGGTCAGGCGTTTCGTGGGCGCCAGGGTCATGAGCATGGCGGTGATGAAGGACACGAATTCGCCCACCGTGGCCTGACCATGTCCGGCCTGATACAGCGCGATGGCCATGATGACCGAAAGCGCCACGGCCACGAAAAACTGCACGATGGGGCCTTGCAGTGCATTGGCCAGCGCCGCGCGCATGGTGAGACGCCGCTGTTCCTGCACCACCTTGTGAAAGCGGTCGCGCTCGTACTGGTGTCCACCGAAAATTTTTACGACCTTCTGGCCTTCGATGGCTTCCTGCAGGAACTGCGTGATAAGTCCATGGGCGTTCTGCTGTCCGCGCGCCAGCCGGCGCATGCGGCCGTTGAAACCGCGCACCGCGAGCGCGATGAAAGGCATCATGGCCACGGTGATGAGCGTGAGCTTCCAGTTCAGATAAAGCAGCCAGGCGGTCAGGCCGATCACCGAAAAGCTGTCGCGCACCAGCGTGGTGAGTGCGCTGGTCGCGGCGCCGGCCACGCCGGCGACATCGTTGGTGAGCCGCGACATGAGGCGGCCGGACAGGTTGTCGCCGAAATAGCCGGTCGGCAGGCGCAGCAGGCGCTCGAACATTTGTTCGCGCAGGTCGGTAACCAGGTGCTGGGCGATCCAGGTCATCGCATAGTCGGACACCAGGCCGACCAGCGCACGCAGCAGGAATACCAGAAACACGCCTATCGGGTAAATGAGCCAGTCCCAGGGGCCCTGGTTGCGTGCGAAGCCGTCGTCAAGTATGTGCTTGAGCAGCGCCGGAAACGCCGGTTCCAATACCGACGACAGCACCATGCAGGCGATCGCCAGTCCGAACGCCCAGCGATAGGGACGCACATAGCCGAGCAGGCGCGCGTACAGTTTGCGGCTGTCGAATTCGTCGTCGGCTGAGCGAGCCATGAATGTTTGCAGTGGCCGTGGCGAACGGGCGGCGATTATAACAGTCGCCCTGCGCGGGGTTCCCGGCCGGCGCGCGCGCCTTGGTTCAGGCTGCGGATTACTTGCGCAAATACCAGTCCGCCAGCCGCGGTGTGGCGTAAATGCGCGGGCGCCGGCGTGGCCCGGCGGATTCAGGGTGCGGGCGGCGCAATCAGGCTTACGTGGGCGGCCACGATGCGCCAGCCTTGCGCGAGGCGCACCCAGGTCTGGCTCTGGCGCCCTATCAGGCCGGCTCCGGCGCGGCGAAATTCGGTATTGGCCGTGGCGAAATCGCGCCCGAAGGTGGTGATCACGGTGTTTTGCAAACTGCGCGCCAGTCCGGCCGCCGAGCGCGCGGCGCGAAATGCCCGGATGGCCTCGATGCCGTACAGGTTTTCCGCGGCACCGTAGCGCAATACGCGCGGGTCGTGCCAGAACAGTTCGTCGAGTACGGTGGTGTCGTTGCCAACCAGCGCGGCTTCATAGCGCGCGAAAACCTGTTCCACTTCGGCCAGGATGTCGGGCAGGTTGATGTCGGATGTCATGATTGCGGCGGCGCGGATGGAGGAAAAGGGTGTTGCGCTGCGTCAGGGTTCGGCCGGGCGTGCCGGTCCGAGCATGTTGGCATCGCGGAGGAGGCGCCAGCGGCCATCCTTGCCGCGCTGCAACAAGCTTAACACAGGCCCTTCGCGCAGCATGGCGGGGCCGCCCGCCACGGGCGTGATGCGCAGACTGAGCGTGCTCCAGCACCAGGCGAAATCGCCTTCCACGACCAGTTCGCGTTCGGTCCGGTCGACCTCGAATCTGACCGACCCGGCCATGCCGGCCGCGGCGGCCGCGAATGCCGCGCGCCCGCACAGCGGAGGCTGGGCAGGCTGCAGGAATACCGCGTCCTCGTCCATGAGTTCCAGCACCCGCGCGGTGTCGCCGGCACGGCTGGCGGCGACCCAGTCATCGAATAGTTGCCGCAGCGCGGCGATGTCGTGTTCCTGCATGTCCGGCGTCCTCTCGAATAAGTGGCCGCTTGCCCGGCGCCTGGCACCAGGCCGGCAGGCCGGCAGGCGGCCGCAATGTTCCTGCAATCCAGGCTTCACGGCGGCGCAACGCCGCCCCGCGATGATGCATCGCGTGATTATTGCAGGGAGCATCAGCATGTTGCAAAGCAGTGGTATCCATGTCCGGCCGGCGCCCGTAAGCAGCGCGGCCCGCCTCAAACTTGAACTTGCGCCGACCGCGAGTGTGGTCGAACAGGCACAGCGCCTGCGCTGGCGCGTGTTCGCCGGGGAAATGGGGGCCAGGCTCAAAACCCCGCTGGCCGGCCTGGACCGCGACCTGTTCGACCGCTATTGCGAGCACCTCGTGGTGCGCGATCTGGCTCAGGATCAGGTGGTCGGCACCTACCGCATCCTTACCCCGCAGGCCGCCGCAGCGCTGGGCGCCTACTACTCCGATGCGGAATTCGATCTGGTGCGGCTCAAACATTTGCGCGGCCGCATGGTCGAGGTGGGGCGT
>JAEUNN010000943.1 GCA_016791085.1 Rhodocyclaceae bacterium
GACATTCGGCAATAAAGGTGTATTTATACACTATGGCATGAGTCTCATGCTGCAATGCGGAAGCGCGCACGCTCAGGCGCGCAAGCCAGGAGGGGGAATGAGCATGGGCGACGTGTTGCGTCAATTTACGGCAGAAATTCAATCCTCCGCCCTGAGCGGCCCGATACAACAACTTTCCAGCTATCCGGCCTGGGTGAAGGAACTGGTCGAGGGCACCGCCGCGGCGCGCGCGCAGGTGGTGCAGCACGGGCTGTTCCGCGCCATGTGCGAGGGCACGTTAAGCCGCGCAGCCGAACGGCGCTTTCTGGTCGATGTGTGGCCGGTGATCGTGCGCTTTCCGCAGTACATGGCGCAGAACCTCATGAAATTGCGCTATGGCCGCGCGCGCGGCCACACCCTGGCGCGAAAGTTCCTGCTGCAGAACATGCGCGTGGAAGCCAAGCACGCGGAATTCTGGCTGCAATGGGCAGCGGCGTGCGGCGTCACCGAGCAGGACGTCCTGTTCGCGCGGGCGCCGGCCAGTACGCGCGCGCTCAGCCACTGGTGCTGGCATGTTTGCGAGCGCGAATCGCTGGCTGCGGGAATCGCCGCGACCAATTTCGCCATCGAGGGCGCAACCGGCGAATGGTGCAGCCTCATATGCGACGACGGGCGCTACGAAACGCGATTTTTCGGCAGCGATCGCGCCAACGCCATGAAGTGGCTGCGCGTGCATGCGCGCTATGACGACAGCCACCCGTGGGAAGCTTTGGAAATCGTCGCCACAATATTGGGCGCTGACCCGCCGGAGCGCGAAGTCGCCTGCATCAGAAGCACGGTGGCGGCCAGCTACGCGCATATGGAAGCCACGCTGGACTATTGCCTGAGCGGACGCGATGGCGGCGGCGACGCGCATCCTTATTGCCACGACTGCAGTTACGCCCCGGACTGAGCGCAAACCCGGCCGGCGCCGCCGGCCGGCACCACGTCCGGTGCCGGAATCCGCGATAATCGGGCCCCCGATCCGGTTCCCGCCCGATTCATGACTTCCATTCAAGTGCGCGCGGTGCCGCCGCGCGCCCTGCACGCCCTGCTCCAGCAAGGCGTGGATCCTTTGCTCGCGCGCCTGTACGCCGCACGCGGCATTTCCAGCAAAGCCGAACTGGGTTACGGTCTGGATGCACTGCTCGCACCCGGCCTGCTCGCCGGCAGCGCAGCCGCCGCCCAATTGCTCGCGGATGCCATCGCGCGACGCGCGCGCATGACCATCGTGGCCGATTACGATTGCGACGGCGCCACCGCCTGCGCCGTCGGCGTGCGCGCACTGCGCGCCATGGGTGCCGAGGTGAACTATCTGGTGCCCAACCGCTTCGAATACGGCTATGGCCTCACGCCGGAAATTGTCGATCTGGCGGCGCAGCGCAAACCGGACCTGATCATTACCGTCGATAACGGCATCGCCTCGCTGGAAGGCGTCGCGCGCGCGCGCGAACTGGGCATTGCCACGCTCATCACGGACCACCATCTGCCCGGGGCGGAATTGCCGGCGGCCGACGTGATCGTGAACCCCAACCAGCCCGGCTGCGGCTTTCCGAGCAAGCACATGGCCGGCGTGGGCGTGATGTTTTACGTCGCGCTCGCGACGCGCGCGGAATTGCGCCGGCGCGGCCATTTCGCGCCGCGCGCCGAACCCAATCTGGCCAGCCTGCTCGATCTGGTGGCACTTGGCACGGTGGCCGACGTGGTGCGCCTCGACCACAACAACCGCATACTCGTGGCACAGGGCATCGCGCGCATGCGCGCCGGCAAGATGCACGCCGGCGTGGCGGCGCTATTCGCCGCGGCGGCGCGCGATGCGGCGCGCGCCACAGCTTTCGACCTCGGTTTCGGGTTGGCGCCGCGCCTCAATGCCGCCGGGCGCCTGGCCGACATGTCCTTGGGCATAGAGTGCCTGTTGTGCGACGACCCGGCGCGCGCGCTCGCCATGGCGCAAAAGCTCGACACCCTCAATGCCGAGCGGCGCGAAATCGAAACCGGCATGCAGGACGCGGCCCTGCGC
>JAEUNN010000949.1 GCA_016791085.1 Rhodocyclaceae bacterium
CCGCCCATGCCCTGGGAAGCGCTCGCACACATGACGGATGCGGACCTGGGGGCGATTTTCGCGTACCTGCAAAGCCTGAAGCCGATCGCCAACCGCGTGCCCGACTATCAGCCGCCGGCGGCGGCGGCTGCAAAATAAGGCACTTTCAGTTGCAAGAGCCGCAGTGAACCGTCCCCCCCAGGGGTGGGTGTAACCCAATCGCCCCAAACCAACCGCTCGCGCCTGGGGGCGTGGGCGTCTCGCCCGCGCGCTTACCGCCCGCACCTGTGCTCGCGGGCGGGACGCCCGCGCCCCCAAGGGTGGGCGTAACCCAGCCGCCGCAAATTAACTGCACCCGGCTGGGGGCGTGGGCGTCTCGCCCGCGCGCTTACCGCCGCGCCTATGCTCGCGGGCGGGACGCCCGCGCCCCCAAGGGTGGGCGTAACCCAACCGCCGCAAATTAACTGCACCCGCCTGAGGGCGTGGGCGTCTCGCCCGCGCGATTACCGCCGCGCCTATGCTCGCGGGCGGGACGCCCGCGCCCCCAAGGGTGGGGGCAACCCAACTGCCGCAAATTAACTGCACCCGGCCGGGGGGTTTGGCCGTCTCGCCCGCGCGCTTACCCCCCGCGCCTGCCGTCGCGGGCGGGACGCCCGCGCCCCCAGTAGATTCCAGGTAAGCGCACGCACCTCGGATCGGGTGGGGATAATCCCGATGCCCAACGCTTCGCCCATCAGGTCCGCGTAATGGACACCCCTCCATCCACCAGCGATGCCGTGCCGGTCACGAACGCGGCATCGTCGGACGCCAGGTACAGCACCGAGCGGGCCAGTTCTTCGGGCGTCGCGACGCGCTTCAGTGCATGCAGGTTGGTGATGAACGTCTGCTGCTCGGGCGAGTTGTTCATGGTGCGGTACATGTCCGTATCCACCGCGCCCGGCAGCACCGCATTCACGCGCACGCCCTGCGGGCCGAATTCGGCCGCCAGCGCCTGGGTCAGCCCGATCAGGCCGGATTTGCTCGCCGCGTAGGCGGCCACGCCAGGGAACGAGAAGGTGTAGCCCACGAAGGTAGACGTGAATATCACCGACCCGCCGCCGTTTTGGGTCATTTGCGCAATCTGGTGTTTGGCGCCCAGAAATGCCCCGGTCAGGTTGATGGCCAGGGTGTCCGCCCAGCCGGACTCGGACACCGCCGTACTGGCGCCGGTTTCGCCTATCGTGCCGGCATTGTTGAACGCGATGTCCAACTTACCGTAACGCGCCACGGCCAGTTCCACGAGCGCC
>JAEUNN010000819.1 GCA_016791085.1 Rhodocyclaceae bacterium
CCAGCAGGCGGCGCAAATCCGGCCAGTCGGCCTTGCCCCTCCAGGCGCGTATGCCCACCAGATCGGTGGCGATCAGGACGGGCAGCACCACCGCGACCGCATCGCGCGGCGACAGCCACAGGCTCATGACCGGCACGGCCATCCCGCCCAATGCGCCGCCCAGCCCGGCTTTGGATATGCCGGTGATGAGCACGCATATGGCCGCCACGATCCAGCCGGAAATGCCGATGTCCATGAATCCACCTTCCGCGGTCGACCGCCTCGATGGCTGAATTTACGTCTGAAATGCTTGATCTTCCTTTGCCGTCGCGAGCGCACCTTGGGGGCGAGCCCGGCTGCGCACCGGATGGCACGACCGGCGCGCCGCCCGCGGGCGTTGCTGCTCATTGCAGGGAGCGACCATGCGCGTCGTCGCGCCGCGCAGACGGCCGGGCGCGCGGGGAATTCCGGCAAGCGCTGGGGCGGGCACTCCGCGCCGGAATCGCGCTTGCGGCCGCAAGGCAGCCGGCGCCACTTGGCGCGGCACATCGCAAGCGCGGCGGGCCCGCAAGGCTTGCTTGTGCTGCATGGCTTTCGGTGTGCGCTTAGTTTCGCAATATACGTTCGCGATGCGCACGCTGTTGCGGCTTGATACTTCGCATGTGCACCTTGCGCGCCTGAATGCACGTGCGGACATGACACGCCGCGGCCAGCCCGCCGCGGCCGCCTTAGTGGCCCGCATGGAGTTTGCCGCAGGCCGGCCTCGTGCGCTGAAAGCCAGTGCTCATGCGGGTTTCCGGTCGGCGCGCCGGGCCGGTGAGGAAATTTCTACGCACCGTCGATAGGGGAAAATCGACTCGGGCCGAACGTCCTTATTGCTCTGTCCGGCCGCGTAACGGCCTTGACAAACACCATGCAAATGGTTTTCCATAGATGCTCTTTAAACGTTTCACAGGAACTTCAATCTTCCCGGTTGCGGCGACCCGATCGCCGTCCGGCCGGTGAGGTGAGCGCATGCCTTCGGCGATGAGCCGAGTGTTACAACGGCTGCCGCCTGGTGTCCGGCACGATGCCAAAACAATAATTTGCCAGAGAGCAATCAAGCGGAGGGGGGCGATAGCATGCGCCCGAAAATCAAATTGCTGCCACTCGGGGTGCCGGTGGATCGGCCGGCTGCGTACCTACGCGTCCGATTCCATCCGCATGGGCGTCGCATGGTCCTGCTGGCCGCTGCCAGTGCTGCGCCGGACCTGCTGGCAACGGCGTGGTATTCCAGTCAGGGTGTGGAACCCGTGCTGGCGCCGGCTGCCGGCATCGCGTTCGCCGGCCTGCTGGGCTGGGGCGTGCAGTTGTGGCCGGGCGTGGCGCTCGGGCTGCTGGCTGTGCAGCTATGTGCCGGCCTGGGGCTCGCGGCGTTCGCCATGGCGGCCGCACAGGCCGCCGTGTTGTTTGCGGGCGCCAGCGCCTTGCGCCGCCGCGCCAATTTCGAAACCGAGCCCGTACACCCCAAGGACTGGTTCAGACTGCTTGCCGCCGGCTGCCTGATCGGCCTGCTGTGGCATGTCCTGCGGCTGGCGTCGCTATGGCATGGGCCTGACCCGGCGAGTGCCCACGCCGCCATGGCGCTGCCCGCATGGGGCCGCGACGTACTGGCCATGGCCGTGCTCACGCCGGCCATCCTGGTCTGGCGGCACGCGCCGGATTGGCTGGATTCGCCGGTGCGCGGCGCCGAGGCCGCCTGCCTGCTGGCGCTCACCCTGCTGCTCGGGCAGGCCTTGTTCCAGGACGGGCTGGCCGGCCATGCGCCGGTCGCCGCGCAAGCCGTATGGCTGTTGCTGCCGTTGGTCTGGGCGGCTGTGCGTTTTGGCAGCCACGCCGTGGTGCTGGTGCTGTGCCTGCTGGCGCTGCAATATGCCGGCGGCGCAGCGGCCGCCGCGGCTGCTCCGGCCAATTCGGCCTGGGTGGATTTTGCTCTGGTTGCGGCGGCCGGCCTTGCATTGTCCGCGTATCGCTCGCTCGATCTGCAGGCCGGGCAGCGGCTGCGTGCCAGCGAACAAAAGCTCAACGCCATGCTGGACGCATCGAGCGAAGCGCTCTACGACTGGGATCTGCTTACCGGCCGCATCCATCACAACGCCCGGTGGGCGTGGCTGATGGGGCCGGCGCAGCCGGCCGCGAAGCACGACCTGGCCTGGTTCGCGGCGCGCGTGCATCCGCACGACCGGGAGCGGCTGGCCGAGCACTGGCGCGCCTGCCTGCAAGCCGACGCGGCGCTGGAACTGGAATACCGGCTGCGGCGCGAGGACGGCAGCGAGTTTTGGATATGCCACCGCGGCAAGGTCGTGCAGCGCGACGCCGCGGGCCGCCCGGCGCGCATGGTAGGCAGCCTCTCGGACATTTCCGAACGCAAGGCCGGCGCCGAACAACTGCGCCGGGATGCCCTGCAATTGAGCGGATTGTGCGCGCGCGCGGTCGATGCGGAAGAGGAATTGCGGCGCGAGCTGTCGCGCGAACTGCACGACCGCATAGGGCAGAACCTGACCGCCCTGGACGTGGATCTGGAAATCGCCCTGCAGCAGCTATCGCCGGAATCGCGCGAGCGCGTGCATGCCCGCATGGACCGCATGCGCGCCCTGGCGCGCGCCACCCTGGACAGCGTGACCGACCTGCTGGCCGAATTGCGGCCGCCGCTGCTGGACCAGTTCGGCGTTGCGGCGGCCGTGCAGGACATCTGTTCAAATTTCAGCCGCCGCACCGGCATCGCGCTGCAGTTCGAGGCGCCGCCGGCATTGCCGCGACTTGCGCCGAAGACCGAAGTCGCCGTGTGCCGCATCGCCCAGGAGGCGCTGGTAAATCTGGGCAAGCATGCGCGCGCTTCGCATGTCCATGTGGCGCTGCGGCTGGAGGGCGGCGAGCTGGAACTTGCCGTGCGCGACGACGGCGTGGGCTTCGACCCCGGCCTGCCGCCGCGCCGGGGCGTACGCGCCGGGCTGGGCCTGCACATCATGCGCGAACGCGCCGCCGCGGCCGGCGGCCGGCTAGAACTGCAGTCCGCGCCGGGGCGCGGCACCCGTATCAGCGCCAACTTTCCCGTGGCGTCTTCATGACCGAGCCTACTCACTGCATGGCCGGGGCGACGAAGCGCCGGCCGGATTTTCGAAAACTTCCGCGCCTGGCGAGCCGGGCCTCGGCCCGCCCGCCCCGCGCTGGCGCGACTATCCACTGAACCGCCTGAACCGCCATGAATATCAAGGTACTGCTTGCCGACGATCACCCGGTGCTGGCCGAAGGCCTGCGCTACATCATCGGCGCCCAGCCCGACATGACGGTGGTCGGCACTGCCGGCGACGGCCAGGAATCGGTACGCCAGACCCTGGCCTTGCGTCCGCAAGTCGTGCTCATGGACATTTCCATGCCCACCCTGAATGGCGTCGAGGCCGCTGAAACGATATGCCTGCGCGCGCCGGAAACCCAGGTCGTGATGCTGTCCATGCACGGCGGTATCGAATATGTATTGCGCGCGCTGCGCGCCGGTGCGCGCGGCTATGTCGTGAAAAAATCGGCCAGCCAGGAGGTCGTGGCGGCGATACGCGCTGCCCATATGGGAAGGCGCTACCTGAGTACCGATATCGACGAACGCGCGGTGGACGAACTGTTGCGCGGCGGCGGGGCGCAAAACCGCCTCGAACTTCTGAGCATGCGCGAGCGCCAGGTGCTGCGCATGATCGTGGACAGCGTGGCGACGGCGGATATTGCCGAGCTGCTGTCCCTGTCGCCCAGAACCGTGGAAACCTATCGCTGGCGCGTCATGAACAAGCTGGGCATCTATGACATTCCCGGGCTGGTGAAATTCGCCATCCGCGAAGGACTCACCACGACTGCCTAGCGAGGCGCCGCCGGGGGGCGTTCTGTCATCCCTTGCGTACGTCATATGTCGCGTTTCCCTTACACAGGATCGGCGGTTCCCTGCCGTATTTCCTACTGCAAATCCCGATCATCTGCCCTACCGCTGCCGGCCGGCTGCTGCGGGGGCAAGGCGAAACAAGGGCAAACAGGAGGGGAACATGAACCACGAGCAGGGAACGCCCGGCATGGGCGCTAGTACTCGCGCGACCGGAGCGCAGCCATGAGCCGCGCGCTGGGCCTCGCGCTGGCGCCGCGCTCCGCCAGCGCGGCGCGCGCCATACCGCTACGGCACTTTCTGCGGCTGTTCCTGCCCCTGGCGGCGGCCGTGCTGGCCATCGCGGTATGGCAGGCCCATCATTCCCTCGAAAATCTGATCGACAAGCGGCGCGACGAAGTCATGCGCGACGCCAAGGCCGGTGCCGCGCTGTTCGAGCAGAAACTGGCCGTATCGATACGCCATGTCGCGAGCCTGGTCCGCGAGGCGCCGGTGCGCGCCGCCTGGATAGACGTGTCGGCGGAGTCCATAGAAACCATGGCGCAGGCGTTCCGCAGCCTGCTGCAACGCAACCCGGACTATGCCCAAATACGCTGGCTGGACGAAACCGGGCGCGAACGTCTGCGCCTGGACCAGAGCGGCGACGACATCGTGCGCACCGCGGCCGAGCACCTGCAGGACAAGTCCGACCGCTATTACTTTCGCGACACCATGCGCCTCACGCCCGGGCAAATGTACCTGTCGCCCATGGATCTGAATGTCGAACGCGGAACCATCGAGCGGCCCTTTGTGCCCATGCTGCGCGTGGCCACGCCGGTCGCAAGTCCATCCGGCGAGCGCCGCGGTATGCTGATCCTGAACGTGCGCGCGGCGGCCCTGCTCGATTCGCTGGCGCAGGCATCGGGCGACACCGACGAAACGCTCAGGGTCGCCAATGCACGCGGCCATTTGCTGCGCAGTCCGGACCCGGCCGAAGAGTGGGGATTCATGTTCGACCGTCCGGCCGTACTGGCCGGTGAGCAGCCGGAACTTTGGCGGCAAATGTCCGCCCGGCCGGACGGCAGCATGCTGGGCAGCGACGGATTGTGGGCCTGGCACAGCGTGTCGCTGCCGGACGGGGTGTTCGCCAATGCGGATGCGCCCTGGCAAATGCTCATGCAGGTCGGCGCCTCGCATATCCTGGCCATGCGTGCCGCGGCCTGGCAACCGGTGCTCGGTTACGGTGGTCTGGCGCTGGCCGTGCTGGCGCTATTTTGCCTGGGCCTGGCGCGGCGCCGCCTGCAACTGGATGCGGCGCTGGTCGATGCCGGCCGTGCCCAGGCCGATGCCGTGGCCGCGGATGAAAGACTGGCCGCCGCAGAACGCCTGCACGCTGTGCAGGCGCGGCTCAGCAACATCGTTGCGTCCAGCGATGATTCCATCATCAGCATCGGCGCCAACGGCGACATCGACAGCTGGAACGCCGGCGCCGAACGCATGTTCGGCTACCGCGCGGAACAAATGCTGGGCACCCCGGCGCGCAGGCTATGTCACGACCTGGGCGGCGAGGACGCACGGACCCTGATGCAGCGCGTGCTGCAGGGTGACACCCTGCGCGCCTGCGAAATGCTGCTGCGGCACCGCGACGGCCGCCTGATAGACGTGGCCGCCACGCTCACGCCGCTATGCGATGCCGGTGGCCGCGTTACGGGTTTGTCCTGCATCGCGCGCGATATCACCCAGCACAAGAAGCTGCAGCATGAACTTCTGACCCACCGCGAACACCTGGAGGACTTGGTGCGCGTACGCACCGAGGAATTGGCCACGGCCAAAGCCAAAGCCGAGCAGAGCGAGCATTTTTTGCGCACCATTGCCGACCACCTGCCCAGCAAACTCGCCTATTGGGACATGGATTTGCGCTGCCGATTTGCCAATCGCGTCTGTATGGAGTGGTTCGGCCGCAGTCCGGAGGAAATTTACGGCGCGACCATGCAGGACCTGGGAGGCAGCGCTCAGTTCGAGCGCATCCGGCCGGAAGTCGAGGCTGCGCTGGCGGGCGAGCCTCAGCGTTTCGAGCGGGAACTGGTCAAGGCCGACGGTAGCGTCCCCCATGTGCTGACCGATTACATTCCGGACCGCAGGGGCAACAAGGTAGTCGGCCTGTTCGCGCTGGCTACCGACATCAGCGCCCTCAAACAGGCCGAACTGCACCTGCGCCAGACCAACGCCGAACTGTCCGCGGCCCTGGCCCAGGCTGCGGCAGCCACCGAAGCGAAAAGCGCCTTCCTGGCCAGCATGAGCCATGAAATCCGCACACCCATGAATGGCATCCTGGGGCTGGCCCACCTGCTGGAACGCCAGCCGCTGCCCGGCGAGGCGCGCGACATGGTGCGCAAGCTGGGCAGTGCGGGGCGCGCGCTACTGCGCATCATCAACGACGTGCTGGATTTTTCGAAAGTGGAAGCCGGCAAGCTGGAACTGGAGCGTGAGCCTTTCCTCGTGGACGAATTGCTGGACGAAGTGGCCGCAGTGGTCGCCACCCTGCCTGGCGACAAGCCGCTGGAACTGGTGCTGGGGGCGGGACCGGCCGGTCTGGGGCGCTTGCGCGGCGATGCCATGCGCCTGCAGCAGATTCTGGTCAACCTGCTGTCCAATGCCATCAAATTCACCGAACGCGGCGACGTGGTGTTGAGCGTCACCCTGCTCGAAAGCGACGCCCGCCAGGTGCGCTTGCGCTTTGCCGTGCGCGATACCGGGCCGGGCATCGCGCCGGCCCGGCAAGCACACATATTCGAAGCGTTCGGGCAGGAAGAAGTGTCCATCACACGCCGCTATGGCGGCACCGGTCTGGGGCTGGCCATTTGCCGCCAGCTGGTGCAACTCATGGACGGCAAGATCGGCGTGAACAGCACGCCGGGCCAGGGTAGCGAATTCTGGTTCGAGGTCGGGCTGGAGCGCTCCGGCGGT
>JAEUNN010000837.1 GCA_016791085.1 Rhodocyclaceae bacterium
ACAGGCCGGCGCGACGCCGCCGCCCTGGGCGCGGCCCACCAACACGCCGTTCGCGGCCAGCACGCCGTTTTTGGCGGCGGTAATTTCGGCCATGATGGCGAGCGCGATTTCCGGCGGCGTGCGGCTGCCCAGGGGCAGGCCGACCGGGCCGTGCAGGCGCGCAAGTTCCGCGTCGGACAATCCGAAATACTGGCGCAGGCGTTCGATGCGCTTATCCGTGTTGGCGCGCGAACCCAGCGCGCCCACGTAAAACGCCGCCGACTTCAGCGCCTCCAACAGGGCCATGTCATCGAGTTTGGGATCGTGCGTGAGCGCGACCACCGCGCTGGCCGGATCCAGGTTCAGTTCCAGCACCACGTCATCGGGCATGCCGTGCACGAGGCGCGTGCCGGCCAGGTCCCACTCGGTCGTATATTCGCTGCGCGGGTCGCAAATCAACACCTCGTAATCCAGCGCCTGCGCCATCGGCGCGAGGAAGCGCGCGATCTGCACGGCCCCGATAATCAGCAGGCGCCAAGCCGGGCCGTGCAGCGTAGTGAGGCGGCGGCCGTCCCATTGCAGGCGGTCGCCGCGCGCGCCGGCCGTCACGCGCACGCTGCCGGTGCGGGCGTCCACGCTGCGCAGCGCCAGTTCGCCGGCCGCGATGCGGCAGGCCAGATTGTCCAGCAATGCGGCGTCGGGCATGGGTTCCACCACCAGTTCCAGCGTGCCGCCGCAAGGCAGGCCGAAACGCCGCGCTTCGTCCTGCGTAAGCCCGTACTGCACCACCTGCGGCGCGGCCGCGCGGAATTCGCCGGCCAGCATGCGGCGTATCAGGTCGTCCTCGATACAGCCGCCGGACACCGAGCCCTGCACGAGGCCGTCCTCGCGCAATATCATCCAGGCGCCGGGCGGACGCGGCGCGGACCCCCAGGTGCGCGCCACGGTGAATAAGGCGTAGCGCCGGCCTTCGGCCGACCAGCGCCGCGCCGCGTCGAGTACCTGCTTGTCGACACTGTCCATGCTCAAACCGCAAGCTGTTTGGTGTCTATGGGCAGGCGCGTGAGCCACTTGCCGGTGGCCGCCGCGACGGCATTCGCAACCGCCGGCGCAAGCGGCGGAACGCCCGGTTCGCCTATGCCCGAAGGCGGCGCCGCGGATGGCACGATATGCACTTCCACACGCGGCATTTCATTGATGCGTATCGGCGCGTAAGTGTCGAAATTTTCCTGTTCGACGATGCCATCCTTGAGCGTGATGGCGCCGTGCAACAGTGCCGACAGCGCGAAGCCCACGCCGCCTTCGACCTGCGCGCGCACGTTGTCGGGATTGATGGCGACGCCGCAATCGACCGCGCACACGACCCGATCGACGCGCAAGCTGCCGTCCTTGGCAACGGTCACTTCGGCCACCTGCGCGACATAGGACGAGAACGATTCATGCACGGCCACGCCGCGCCCGCGCCGTTCGCCGGCTTTGCCGGGTTTGAGCGGCTTGCCCCAGCCGGCCTTGTCGGCCGCGAGCTTGAGCACGCCGGCATGGCGCGGATGCTTTTCCAATAGTTCCAGACGCAGCGCGACCGGGTCTTTTTTCATCGCGGCGGCCACCTGGTCCAGGAAAGTTTCGGTCGAATAAGCCGTGTGCGACGACCCGACCGAGCGCCACCACAGCACCGTGACCGGTATGTCCGTGGGCGTGTGCAAATCCACGGTCAGATTGGGTATCGCGTACGGCAGCGTGGAGGCGCCTTCGACGGACACTTGGTCTATGCCGTTCTTGACCAGCATTTTTTCGAATGGCGAACCTATCAATATCGACTGCCCGACCAGCCGGTGGCGCCAGCCCGTCAGTTTGCCCTGGCCGTCCAGCGCGGCTTCCAGCGCGTGGTGGAACAGCGGGCGATAGTAGCCGCCGCGCATGTCGTCTTCGCGCAGCCACACCAGTTTTACCGGCGCGCGGCCATCTATGGCCTTCACGATCTGCGCGGCTTCCAGCACGTAGTCGGAATCCTTGCAGGCGCGCCGGCCGAAACTTCCGCCGGCATAGAGCGTGTGTATATTCACCTGTTCCGGCTTGAGCTTGAACAGCCCCGCCAGCGCATACTGGTCGCCGGTATGCAATTGTTCGCCGTTCCACACCTCGCAGCCGTCCGGCCCCAGACGCACCACGCAATTCATGGGCTCCATGGCGGCATGGGCCAGGAACGGGAAATCGTAAGACGCGGTAAGCACCCGCGCGGCGCCCTGAAACGCGGCATCCGCGTCGCCGTCCTTGCGCGCCACCTGGCCGGGCTTTTTGGCCATTTCGCGGTAGCGCGCGAATATTTCGTCGCTGCTCAGTTTGAAGGCGGCGGCATCGTCCCATTCCAGCTTGAGCGCATCGCGACCTTTTTTGGCGCTCCAGGTATCGCGCGCCAGCACCGCCACGCCCTGCGGTATCTGCACCACCTCGACCACGCCCGGCACGCCTTTGGCCGCGCTCGCATCGAAACTTTTGACCTTGCCGCCAAAGCGCGGCGGGTGCGCCACCACCGCCACCAGCATGCCGGGCAAATGCACGTCCTGGGTAAATTGCGCGCGGCCGTCGGTCTTTTCCGGCGTGTCGCGGCGCGGGGCTTTTTTGCCTATCAGGCGGAATTGCGACGGGTCCTTCAGTTTGACTTCGGCCGGCACCGGCTGTTTCGCGGCGGCTTCGGCGAGTTGGCCGAAACTCGCCGTGCGCTTCGACGCAGCGTGCCGCAGCACGCCTTCGCTCACGCTGATTTCGGCGGCCGGCACGCCCCACTTTTCCGCCGCCGCGGCCACCAGCATGGCGCGCCCGGCAGCGCCGGCCTTGCGCATCTGTTCCCAGGAATTGGCCATGGCGGTACTGCCGCCGGTGCCCTGCGCGGCGCCCCAGAACAGATTGTTGTAGCGCTTGGCGTCGGCCGGCGCGCCCTCCACGCGCACGGTTTTCCAGTCCGCGTCCAGTTCTTCGGCCACCAGCGTGGCAAGCCCGGTATAGGTGCCCTGCCCCATTTCCAGGTGCTTGGATAGCACCGTGACGGTGTTGTCCGCGCCTATGCGCAAAAAGGCGTTGGGCTCGAAATGCACGTCCGCGGCCAGTCCCGCGCCGGCTTTGCCGGGTCCGGCCTCGACCGCGGCGGCCAGCGCGGCGGCCGGCATCAGGTAACCCAGGGTGAGCCCGGCGCTGCCCTGCAGGAATTGGCGCCGGCTCAGTTTGATCAGTTCATTCATCGCGTGCGTCCTCCTCAGGCCAGTTCGCGGGCGGCTTCGTGTATCGCCGCGCGTATGCGCACATAGGTGGCGCAGCGGCACAGATTGCCGGCCATGGCCGCGTCTATGTCGGCATCGGTGGGCTGGCGCTTGTTGGCGAGCAGCGCCACGGCGCTCATGATCTGGCCGGACTGGCAGTAGCCGCACTGCGGCACGTCCAGTTTGCGCCAGGCGGCCTGCACGGCGCGCGCGGCACGCTGACTGGCGACGCCTTCTATGGTGGTGATGCTGCGCCCCGTCACCGCCGACACCGGCACCGAACAGGAGCGCATGGGCTGTCCATCGACATGCACGGTACAGGCGCCGCACAGCGCGCGCCCGCAGCCGTATTTGGTACCGGTCAGGAGCAGCGTATCGCGCAGGGCCCACAACAGCGGGGTATCCGGCGCCACGTCTACGTCTTGCGCCTTGCCATTCACTTTGAGTTGAACCATGGATTTGCTCCGTATGCGACAGATGTGCGGGGCGGGACCGGGCGGAGCCGCGGGAGGCCGTGCCCGACATGCCGAACTGTAGTCGACGCCGGCCGCCCGCGTTTAGACGAATCCTGCGAATTTATTGCCCGATCCTGCAAATCGCGCCGCCGCCGGCTGGGCGCGGGCCGCGCGGCGCATAATTTCCGCTCGACTGCCAGGCTGGAGGAAACCATGGCCGATACAGGGGTTTTGCGTGTGCCGGAGGCGACCGGCACACCCGCTGCGCCGGCGGAACTGGCGGCCATCATTGAACGATATTGCGGCGTGGACGGGCTCGTGGAAACTTGCGTGCCGGGCCTCGCGTTCTACCGCGCCACCTCCACCGGCGGACCGGTCTGCAGCATGTACGCAGCCGTGCTGGCGATCTATGCGCAGGGCGCGAAGCGCGTGAGCCTGGGCGACGAAGCTTACGTTTGCGACAACCGGCATTACCTGGTCACTTCGGTCGATCTGCCGGTCGAGGCGCAGGTGATCGCGGCCAGCCCGGCGGCGCCGCTGCTGTGCTGCGTGCTGCACCTGGACGCCCGCAAAATCGCCGCGCTGCTCAGCGAAATCGGCCCGCAGGCCGGCACGCCGCCGGCGCTGGTGCGCGGCATCGGAGTCGGCCGGCTCACGCCGGATTTGGCCGATCCGGTACTGCGGCTGGCGCGCCTGGCCGAAGCGCCGGCCGATGTGGCGGTGCTGGCGCCGCTGGTGGAGCGCGAAATACTGTATCGCCTGCTGTGCGGCGAATTGGGCGCGCGCCTGCGGCATATCGTCGGCGCCGACGGCCAGGGCCACCGCGTGGCACGCGCGATAGACTGGCTCAAGGCGCACTACGCCGAGCCGCTCGCGATCGACGCGCTGGCCGACGCGGTAAATATGAGCAAATC